>JBKHFK010000042.1:0-10511 GCA_046540295.1 Halanaerobium sp. | reverse complement strand
GCAACTTTCTTCAGACTTTCGATATCATTAAACTCGGCTTCAATAGTATCCGGCAGCAGTGGTTTAAACTGATCTCTGATCCCCGGGAAACCGTTGACTGAAAGTGCTCCCAGACTTCTGCCGTGAAAAGAATTACTGAAAAATAATATTTTGCCTTCTCCAATTTTTTTCTTAACAATCTTTAAAGCAAGTTCTGTAGCCTCAGTTCCGGAATTGACAAAAAAGACTTTATCATCAGGATCACTGATCAACTCTGCTACCTGTTCTGTATCCTGATCTAAAAAATAATTAGATGTATGAGCATATTTATGCAGCTTATCACTGATTGCCTCAACTACTTTAGGATGGCTGTGGCCCAGGGCCAGCACACCGATCCCAGAAAAAGTATCAAAATATTTATTGCCCTGCTGATCGTAGATATATACTCCTTCTGCCTTCTCGATTTTAAAATTATAACTATTATAAAGTTCTAAATAACGCATTTTAATACACCCTTTTTAAAATTATTTGGGAAAAATTTAGCTGCCTGCCTGTTTTAAAAGCTGGCCAGATAAAAATCCAGCCAGCTGATTATTTATAATTTTAATTTTTTATTACTTACTTTAAATCAATTTTGAATTACAGCTGACGCAAACTTGCCATTACTTCTGTCTTCTGCTTTGTCTGATCATCCACATCTTTAATTTTTTTAGCAGGAGCACCGGCATAAACAGCACCTGCAGGTACATCATCAATTACAATTGAGCCGGCTGCAATTACAGCTCCTTCACCGATCTTAACTCCTTCTAAAACAACAGCATTGGCACCGATTAAAACATTATCTTCCACAACTACCGGATCAGCACTTGGTGGTTCAATAACTCCGGCCAGAACAGTTCCAGCTCCAATGTGGCAGTTATCACCAACAGTAGCTCGACCTCCGAGTACGGTGTTCATATCGATCATTGTATTTTCGCCAATTTTAGCTCCAATGTTAATTACAGCTCCCATCATTAGCACACACCCGTCACCAATTTCCACCTGATCACGGATATGTACTCCCGGCTCAATGCGGCAGTTATACTGGCTGTAATCAGCTAGAGGAATGGCAGAATTTAACCTGTCCATTTCCATTCTGGACTGTGTTAGTTTATCTCCCAGCTCTTTTTTTAAAGCTTCTGCCTCTTTCAGCTCACAGAAAACAACACCGGAACTGTCATCTCCATAATACTCGTAAGTACTTAATACATCTTTTAAATCTTCACCTTTAATGTAAAACTTAACAGGTGTTTTTTTAGTCGAATTAGAAATATAGTCAATTAAATCGTAAGAATCCATTTTATTGCCTCCAGTTATAATTTGTAAAAATTATTATATATTTATTTTTTATCACTCAAAGTTAAGATTTAAATTCTTATTCTAAGATCTCAGAAAAGCTATAAAATCCGGGCTTAAGTTCCATGATTTTTTCAGCACTCAATAAGACACCTCTCGTAAAAGCCTCTCTGGAGTAAGCTCGGTGCTTTAAAGTCAGCACTTCCCCGGTGCTGGCAAAGTCAACCTCATGTTCACCAAATTCTGCCCCCAGTCTTTTAGAATGCATTTCTATCTCATCTCGATCAATTAAATCGCCAAGCATTATTGCTGTCCCGGATGGTTTATCCTTTTTAAAGCGGTGGTGAGTTTCAGAAATTTCAATATCCCAGTCCTGATCTAGATACTGATTAACTTTTTTCAGCAGTTCTGACAGGATATTAATTCCTATAGAAAAGTTAAAGCTCTGAATTACAGGCACCTCTTCTGCCAGCTCATTCAATTTAGCAAAATCGCCTTTATCCAGACCGGTAGTTCCAATTACTAAAGGAACCTGTTTTTCTTCAATTACCCGAACAGTATCAGAAAATGCCTCTTTTAATGAAAAATCGATAATCACTTCCGGTTTTTCTATTTCTTTTTCACCATTTTCATCTTTTTGATAAACAAGTTCATGGCCGACTTCAGAAAACAATTCCTCTATTGCCTGACCCATCCGACCGGAATAACCTATAATTCCGTATTTCATATAATATCAAGCTCCTTCATTTCAGTTAAAATTAATTCCTGATGTTCTTTGCTTAAATTAACCAGTGGACGGCGCAGATTATTATTAGATAGTCCAAGCTGCTGCATAGCAAATTTAATTGGAATTGGGTTAACATCCACAAAAATTAGGCGCATTAAGTTAAGATATTTATAATGTAAGTCTCTGGCAGCCTGATAATCCTCAGCTAAAATATGAGAAGTAATCTCTTTCATTACTCCCGGCATTAAATTTGAAAATACTGAGATAACACCACTGCCGCCACACATCATTAAAGGTAGGGCCTGATCATCATTGCCCGATAGAATAGTATTATTTTCTCTGCAGAGCTCGATCACATTTAAAATCTGGCTCATATCACCACTTGCTTCTTTGATAGCCACAATGTTATCTTCCAGTTCTGCCATCTTTTTAAAGGTTTCCGGCTCAATATTAACTCCGGTTCTGGAAGGTACATTATAGGCAATAATCGGCAGTTCAGTCTGGCTGGCAATATGAGTGTAGTGGTCAACCAGTCCTGCCTGACTTGTCTTATTATAATAAGGAGTTACAATTAAAAGTCCATCAGCTCCCTGTGCAGCTGCCAGTTCATTCATTTCAATTACTTTAGAAGTATCATTAGTACCAGTACCAACAATCACCGGCACCTGACCAGCAGCCTTAGCAACTGCCATTTCAGTCAACTTTTCTCTTTCTGCTAAATGAACTGTCGGTGATTCACCTGTAGTTCCCAGCACAACCAGTGCATCAATATCATTTTCCAATTGATGGTCCAAAATCTTTTCAAACATTTGATAATCAACTTCACCATTTTCCTTAAATGGAGTAATTAAAGCTGTACCTACACCCTTAAACATATTAAATGCCCCCTATGATAGTAGTAGTATAATCTTCTAAGGTCTCATCACGCCTGATCTGCCTGATATCTCCATCAGTAGTGTACAAAAATTCTCCGTTTCTGAGCATTCCATTATAATTAAAGCCCATTGAATGTCCATGAGCTCCCGTATCGTGTATCACAATTAAATCTCCCAGTCTACTCTTAGGCAGTCTGCGGTCAATCGCAAACTTATCGTTATTTTCACAGAGAGAACCAATTACATCATATTCTTCAAATTCTTCTTCTCCCCGGGCCTCAGCATCGATATTTGTCAGATGGTGGTAGCTTCTGTACATCGCCGGCCTCATTAAATCTGACATTGAAGCATCTACACCCAGATACTTTTTATATGTTTCTTTTTCCTTAATTACCTCTGTTACTAAATATCCGGATTCACCGGTAATATAGCGGCCTGATTCCATAAAGATCTTAGGCTGCAGTCCATTGGCCTTAAGGACTCGATCATAGGATTCATTGACTGCTCCGGCAATTGCTTCTACATCAACACTGTCTTCCGGTAAATAGGGAATTCCAATTCCTCCCCCAATGTTGATAAAATCAATCTCAACTCCAAATTCAGCAATAATTTCTCTGGCAAACTCAAAGATCATTTCGGTATATTCTCCAAAAATCTGGGAATTATTTTCATTGGATACCACCATTGTATGCAGTCCAATTGACTTAATTCCCTCTTCAGCCAGAAAAGCAACTGCATCTTTAATCTGTTCGGCAGTTGAACCAAACTTTGATTCTTTAGAATCTCCCATAATCTCGTTTTCAATTGAGCCGGGATTTAATCTAAAACAGATATTTTCCGGAATAATCTCATTTTCAAAAAGCTCATAAATATCTGCCGCCCAGTCAATATTTATAATAGCCCCCTGTTCTACAGCGTATTGATAGGAATCTAAGGTTGTCAGATTGGATGTAAACATTATATCCTGGCCGCTAAAACCGGCCATTTCTGCCAGTTTAATTTCATTAATAGTAGCCGCATCAACACCACAGCTGTTTTCCTTCATAATTTTTAAAATATATGGATTTGGATTGGCCTTGATGGCAAAAAACTCTTTAAAATCCACCCAGTTAAAGGAATTAATTAAATTGTTAAGACGGTCCAAAATTGTCTGTTCATCATAAATATGAAAAGGAGTCCCATATTTATCTACTGTCTCTCTAATTTTAGTTTCAGGTATAGTTATAGTTTTCATAAATCTACTCCATTTTAATTTTTTTAATCCTAAATCTATTTTATCATAATTTATCGTTAAAAGAAAAATCTACATATATAACAAAAACTCAGCGAAATCGCTGAGTTAAAAACTTATCAGAGAAATCACCTCTTCCATCTTTTGAGATAGCTCAACATTAAAAGTCTGGATAAACTTCTAATGACAGTTCTGCATATTTTCTATACAGACCCAGCAGACAGCCATTAAACCCTGACTGAAAACTTCGGCAAATTAGCCTTTTTTCTGCAGCAGCGGTTTAAACTTTAAAGCTGCAGTTTACTGATCTAGATTTGCGCCTCTACCTCATCAGAAATGATGAGGCATTTTCCTATTGAAATTTATTATATTTTATCTTTGTTTAAGTATATATAATAGAAGAAAAGTTGTCAAGAAATAACTGATAATTTTTCTCATTTAATAATACAATTTAAGGTTTAATATATCTATGAAGATCAATTAGAATTTGATTGAAGCCGTTTGTCAAGTTAAAAGATTAAAGAAGTATCCTTGTATACAGGCGAAACTTTGCTTAAATTAATTGATTTTAAGTGAATTATATATTAAGATTAATTTGTGATAGTTTAATGATATAAAATTTTTTTGAGGAGTGAGAAGTTTGAGTAAGTATACCGAAAAAGTATTAGAAATGGTCAAAGAAAGAAATCCTGGTGAAATTGAATTTCATCAGGCAGTCGAAGAAGTGTTAGAATCTTTAAATCCCGTTTTCGAAAAACATCCAGAATATGAGGAAAATGGTATTTTAGAAAGACTTGTTGAACCAGAACGTCAGATTATTTTCCGTGTTCCCTGGGTTGATGATGAGGGTAAAACTCATGTGAACCGAGGTTTTAGAATTGAGTTCAACTCAGCTTTAGGTCCTTACAAAGGTGGATTAAGATTTCATCCTTCAGTGTATACAGGTATAGTTAAGTTCTTAGGATTTGAGCAGATTTTCAAAAATGCTCTAACCGGACGCCCAATCGGTGGTGGTAAGGGTGGTAGTGATTTTGATCCTAAGGGTAAATCTGATCAGGAAGTTATGCGTTTTTGTCAGAGTTTTATGACAGAACTGGCCCGCCACATTGGAGATAAGACTGATGTTCCTGCAGGTGATATTGGTGTTGGAGGTAGAGAAATTGGTTATCTTTTCGGCCAGTATAAAAGAATTAAAAATAGATATGAAGCCGGTGTTTTAACTGGTAAGGGACTGGACTGGGGTGGAAGCCTGGTGCGGACTGAAGCTACAGGTTATGGTCTGGTCTACATATTAGAAGAAATGCTTAAGGAAAATAAGATATCTTTAAATGATAAGAAAGTTGTTATTTCTGGTTCCGGTAATGTTGCAATTTATGCCAACGAAAAAGTAACTCAGCTTGGAGCTAATGTTGTAGCAATGAGTGATTCTTCCGGTTATTTATATGATGAAAACGGGATCGATCTTGATTTGATTAAGGAAATTAAAGAAGTCAATCGCGGTAGAATTAAAGAATACTTAGAAGAATATCCTGAAGCAGAATACTGTGATAACTGCACAGATATCTGGTCAATCGACTGTGATATTGCTCTTCCCTGTGCAACCCAAAACGAGATGGATGCTGTAGGAGCACAAAAATTAATTGATAATGGAGTTATTGCCATTGGTGAAGGTGCAAATATGCCTTTAACACCAGAAGCAATAAAACTTGTTAAAAATAATGATCTCTTCTATATACCCGGTAAGGCAGCTAATGCAGGTGGAGTGGCAACTTCTGCTATTGAGATGACTCAAAATGCAATGTTTGATGAATGGTCATTTGATAAAGTTGACCAGGAACTGCAGAAGATTATGGTTAGTATTTATAAAGATGCCAGTTCAGTTGCTGCTGAATATGGTCTGGAAGGTGACCTGGTAGCAGGTGCTAATATTGCTGGTTTCTTAAAGGTTGCTAATGCAATGCTTGATCAGGGTGTAGTCTAAGAAATTTAATCTTAAACACTAAATTTAAATAAATTAAAAACAGTAAATCCCGCTCAGGCAATTTAGCCGGGCGGGATTTTTATTTATCCTTATTTTCATTAAGAATCTCTGCCAAACATTCTATCAAGTACCATAGCTATAATTACAACTCCGAGTCCGGCTTCAAAACCCAGGCCGATATCAACTGTATTTAAAGATCTTAAAACAGGTTTACCAAGCCCCCCTGCACCAATCATTGCAGAAATAACTACCATGGAAAGTGAAAGCATAATACACTGATTAATACCCATCATAATTGAAGGCATTGCTCCTGGCAGTTCAATTTTAAATAATATCTGCCACCAGTTAGCTCCAAAGGCATGACCGGCCTCTTCTAATTCTTCATCTACCTGCTGAATACCAAGGTAGGTAAGTCTAATTGGAGGTGCAATTGCAAAAACTACAGTTGCAATTACTCCTGATACATTACCAAGACCAAAGAACATTAGAGCAGGAATTAAATAAACAAAGGGTGGAATGGTCTGCATAAAGTCTAAAATTGGCCTGGTTATTAGGTCAACAATTCTATTGTGGGCTTTCAATATTCCAATCGGTATTCCAAGGATTAAGGCAACTAAAACCGAGGTAATAATTGAAGATAGGGTTATAATTAAGGGATCCCACATTTCAAGATTTAGTACAAGCCCCAGTCCGAGTGTTACAAATAAAGCAAGTCTCTTCCCTTTTAATTTCCACGCTATTAGAGCAAATATTGCTATAAAAACTAACGGATGTGGATAAGAGAGTATTGTTTCTGCAGTACCAACAATCGATTCTATGATTGCAGAAAACCCATTTAAAGGTCCACTAAAATTATTTATTAAAAAATCAACTAAATCTTCTATCCAGATCCCCAGAGGAATTTTGGTAGTTAAAAATTCAG
This sequence comes from Halanaerobium sp., assembly GCA_046540295.1. GTDB lineage: Bacteria > Bacillota > Halanaerobiia > Halanaerobiales > Halanaerobiaceae > Halanaerobium. The sequence goes on along the minus strand of JBKHFK010000042.1, from coordinate 3,461 downwards.
TCAGATTGTTAATCATGATCACCATCCTATTAAATTTTTACTGGCGGCATCAAAGAAGATACCACCAGTTTTGATTGATTTATTATACAGTAAATTAATTTTTGTTATAGATATATTTTAAATCTTTATTTATTTACTTTTTCTTCTATTACTTTTCTTCCCATTCTGCCATCAGTGCTCTGTACCCCAAAAACCCACTGATTAACTATATCCAGATTATTGGCAATCCATTCTTCAGCAACTTTTTCTGGTTCACGATCTTTATTCTGATATTCATCAATCCACTTATTCTGAATAGGAGCAGTTACAGTAAACTGTTCTAAAAATTTATAGAAATTAGGATTTTCATCCTGATATCCGTTTCTGGCTACAGTATAAACACTGTCATCCTCTCCCCAGATTCCTTCAGGATCTTCTAAGTATTTTAGATCAAACATCACATTCATGTAGTGTGGTCTCCAGCCGTTAAAAGCAATCCATTCTTCATTATCAACAGCTTTCTGGACTGAAGAAAGCATAGCAGCTGTAGAACTCTCCTGAATTGTCCAGTCACCTAAATTATAAGTGTCATTATCTATAGCATCCTGAATGATTATATTGCCGTCATTTCCAGGCTCAATACCATATATTTCATTGTTGAATTTATCTGCATATTCATTTAAATCTTCCATTGAGCGAACTCCCTCTTCCCACACATATTCGGGAACAGCAGTTCTATAAACTACATCTTCTAGATTAACCCGTACATTGTGAACAGATCCCTTTTCTTCATATTTATCAAAATGCATCTGCATTGTAGGCAGCCAGTTACCCAAAAAGACATCCAGATCTTCAGTATCCAGACTCTTAAAGATTATTGACTGAGAGGCTGCTGTCATATCTGTTTCATAACCTAAGTATTCGGCCACTTTAGCTGCTACATGTGTTTTAACTGTAACTCCAGGCCACTGAACATAACCAAAGTTAATTGTATCATCTGCTGCCTGAGCCTTTGGTACTGCAGCAAATATTCCAAATCCTAAAAGAACAATGAGCAAAGTTGAAATTAATTTTGTCTTATACATTTATATCCCTCCAGAGATATTATTAATTAATTTAACTTAAAGATTATTGAACATTTTCTCTAAGATTTACTTTAACTTATTAGTATAATTAAATTTAGATACTTTCAGCCGCCAGATTGGCCACTACATGTGTTTTGACAATAATTCCTTTTAATTTCTGATTGTCATCTAAAACAGGAAGAGGTGTATCTATATCAGCAATTTTGGAAAATAAGTCATTAACACTTTCTTTGGGATCAGCAATTGGGACTTCTTTAATAATCTCCTCCAGATTTTCTTTTTCTTTATTAAGTGATTCAACAACATCTTCAATAGTAACAATTCCCCTGTATTTTTTATTTTCACCGAGCACAAAAATACTGCCCAGTTCATTATGCCTCATTTTATGAAGAGCAGTTCTCAAACCATCCTGTTTATATAAGACAGCATCAGGCTTATCCATAATATCTTCAGCTGTTAATACTCGAGAACGATTAACATCCTGCACAAATTCTGCTACATAATCATTTTCAGCATTTGTCAGTATTTCTTCGTGATTTCCTACCTGAACAATTTCTCCATCTTTCATAATTGCAATTCTATCACCAAGTTTAAGTGCTTCATCCAGGTCGTGAGTAATAAAAACAATTGTTTTATCTATATGTTCATAGAGATCAAGCAGCTTATCCTGCATATCTTTTTTGATAAGGGGATCTAAAGCACTGAATGGTTCATCCATCAGCAGAATATCTGTATCTACAGCCAGAGCTCTGGCAAGTCCAACCCGCTGCTGCATTCCACCACTGAGCTGATCTGGTTTTTGATTTTCATATCCCTCCAGACCTACCTGGTTTAGGGCAGTCATTGCCTTTTTTCTTCTTTTTTCTTTGTCCATTCCCTGAATTTCTAAACCAAATTCAGCATTTTCTAAAACAGTACGGTAGGGAAGAAGAGCAAAGTTCTGAAAAACCATTCCAAACTTTTCTTTTCTAAATTCACGCAGTTGATCTTTATTTAAATCCATAATATTGGTGCCATCAATTTCTATCCTACCAGCTGTTGGTTCAACCAGTCTGTTTAAAGTTCTAAGTAGAGTTGATTTACCACTTCCAGAAAGGCCCATGATTACAAATATTTCGCCTTCCTTTACTTCGAAACTGGCATCATTTATTCCAACTGTGGCTCCGGTTTTTTCTAAAATATCCTCTTTGCTTAAACCATCTTTTAACATTTCAATTTCTTTTTGTCCTCTGCCGTCAAAAATTTTATAGAGATTTTCCGCTTTTATCTTCAATATTTTCACCTCTTTATTTGGTTTTTGACCAGATATATACTGGCATTAAAAAAGGTTTAGAAAGTGTTCTCAGAGAACAAATTCTAAACCTTATGCTCAAAATTATTAATCAGACTTTATCAGCAAAACTCTGACTCTGATAATAATGCGGGATAGATTTAACCCGCTTGCTTAACTTCTTTAAAAGAATAACAAACTGGTGCGGGTCTGTCAAACCGATAGCCAAATTAAAAATTGTCATTAAATTTAAACTTTAATCCAGTGTGTTAAGTTAAAATAATCCAGCCTATTTTCTTTTACTGAGCGGCAGCCAGTCAATTACTGTCTGAATTTTTTTATCCCAGTACCACCACTCATGGGCAGCCTTTTCTTCTTCATATTTTAATTTAATATTATTCTTACGGCAGAAAGTTCTAAATTTGAGATTATCCTGATATAAAAAGTCTTCAGTTCCACAGCACTGATATAATTCAGGAATTTTCGCCTGTTTTCCTTTTAATTTTTTGAGCAGATAAAACAGGTCGTTTTTTGAATTTTTTACTTTCTCTAAATCTCCAAAAATCCATTTAAATTCCTCGTATAGTTCTCCTGCTTCATTTTTATCAGTAACATGTTCCGCCATATTTAAAGCTCCCGACAAACTGGCAGCGGCAGCAAAACGCTCCGGCTGATTTAAAGCTAATTTAAATGCACCATAACCTCCCATAGAAAGTCCGGCCACAAAAGTCTCCTCTCTTTTATTACCTAAAGGTAATATTTTCCCTAATTTTTGAGGAAGTTCTTCACTAAGATAAGTAAAATAATTCTGTCCCTTAACCATATCAGTATAAAAACTGCGGTGCACTCCGGGCATAATGACTGCCAGGCCCGCCTCTTCTGCATATCTTTCTATCGAACTGCGGCGAAGCCAGCCTGTTTGATCATCTGATAAACCGTGAAGCAGATAAAGAACCGGATATTTATCTTTGAATTCTCTTTTTTCCTCTTTTACATCCGCTTTAACTGTTTTTTTAATAATTTCTGGAAGTATGATATTAACCTCAGAAGCCATTCCCAAACTATCACTAAATAAATTCATTTCTAATAAAGCCATAAAAACCCTCCTGCTAAATTAAATATTTATT
>JBKHFK010000041.1:0-10529 GCA_046540295.1 Halanaerobium sp. | reverse complement strand
GATTAAAGAAGTGTGAGCTTTCTCTGTTAAAATTTAATAGCAGAGAAAGCTTTTTGCTTGAGGAGGAAACACTGATGTTTAATAGATTAAATTTACGGAAAAGAGATAAATGCTTTTTTATCTTTTTAGTGATTGGGTTTTTAATTAAATATAATTATTTTAACTGGTATGTTTTTAATGTTCCTTCACTTAGAATTTTAGTTCTTAAAAATATAATTGTTCTTCTGGCTTTTATATTAGTTTCAGGAATAGTATTGAAGAATAAAAAAAGAAAAATTATTACCCTGCTTATTTATTTAATATTTTCTTTTTTCTTCATAGCCAATCTGTATTATAATCGCTACTTTGGTAATTATCTCAGTCTGACCGATATAATAATGGGACAGGGAGTGCGGCCTTTTAAAGTCTTAACCAGACATTTAATTAACTGGTGGCTGGATTTCTTTTTGCTTTTTGATATTCCAGTCCTAATCTATTTGACTGTTAAATCTAAAGCAAAAACATCTGCCTATCAGAAATCAGATTTCAGCAGAAAAACCCTGGTTAAGAATAATTTTATTTTAATTCTTTTAATTATTGTTTTATTTTCAACTCAGCTAATTTACAGTTACAGTTTATTTCCTGCGGATAGTTTTATGGAACTTTTTAATCACAGTACACCTGCTTTTGTTAATGTTTATGGTATTTTACCACTTTATCTGGCCGAATATCAGCAGCTTAGAAATAAACGTGAGCAGACAGAAGAAGATTCAGACGAAAAATTAGATATAGATGTCAGTAAAGTAGAAACCGAACAGGAGTTAAGCGGTGAGGAAGAGCTTGATGATATAAAAAATGTGATTGTAATTCAACTGGAATCCATGGATGCTAAATTAATTGACTATGAGCATAATGATCAGGAAGTAACACCCTTTTTAAATGAGCTAAAAGATAAATCAAAGTACTTTTCGGACATCTATGCTCATCATATTAATGGTAGTTTTGATGCTGAATTTTCTTTCTTTACCTCACTTTATCCAATCAATAGAAATTATGCCTTTAGAACAAATGATATGCGGGAATTCAACTCAATAGTTAGTGTAATGCGCGATGAAGGTTATAACAATTACGCTTTTCACGGAAATGAAGATGAATTTTTCTATCGTGATAAAGGATATCCGGAAATGGGTTTTGACCGCTTTTACAGCCGGGATGATTTTTCTGCCAGTGAAGGGATAGTTGGAGAGGATACCTATTTAGGACTTAATGATTATGATCTTTTTGATCAGTCAGTTGAATACCTAAAAGAAGCTGAAGAACCATTTTTCTCAATTTTCATTACTGTCAGCAGTCATACTCCCTTTAATTTTTATCCTGAGGAATATGAAGTTGAAGAGTTTTCAGAAATTGAGACACCAATAGTTAGAGATTATTTTAACTCAATGTATTTTGTCGATCACTCGCTGGAGATGTTTTTTGAAAGGCTTAAAGAAAATGCAATTTTGGATGATACACTTTTTGTGATTTATTCTGATCATGTATCTGATATTAATAAAGAAGAATATAAATCTGGAGATAATTTTGAAACCAACAGGAATATAAAGGAGCCCGAGCATATTCCACTATTTATTTATCATCAGGATATTGAGCCAGAGGTAATAGAAAAAAGCGGTACCCATACAGATATTGCCCCTACAATTCTGGATATTATGGACTTTGAGGAAAAACCGGAAGACTTTCTTGGAACTTCTCTTTTAAAAGATATTGAAAATCCACTGCTCTTTTTACACGAAATTCCGCAGATTATTTATAAGGACCAGCTCTTTATTAGAGTTCCTGGAGGACCGGAAGAAGACAGTGAATTTGAAAAGGTAGCTTATAAAAAAGAGACCGGTGATTTAGATGTTGAGCTTCCTGATGAAGAAAAAGATAGATTAAATAATACTATTAATTATATGCAGCAGGTAATGAACAATTTTTTAAGTGAATAGTCTAGTCAAAAAAATCCTGAATATCATAGTTTAAAAACTCCTCAGTTTAAATTTAATGGCTGAGGAGATTTTTATTTACTGGAGTTTATGTTATAATAATCATAGAATTTTCATAAAAATAAAAGAAAGGGGCAAATTATGAAAAACTTTCTAAAAAAGGCCTCAGCTTATCTGCTGGTGATGTTTTTAATTGCGGCGGCTGTTTTTTCTTTAAACTATGTTTTGGGTCGAAGACTGGCCCGGGATTTAGAAAATGATATTGAAGAAATTGCGGCAGAGAACGATTATCAACTCCGTTATTTAAATCTCAGCACCAATCCCTTATTAAAAAGAGTCGAAATTAATACTCTGAGTTTATTAAAAAACAATGAAGAAAGCTATGAAATTAACGGAGCTGTATTAGAATTTAGCTGGCAGCAGATTTTAAATTATATTAAAGAGAGAGAGTTTTTAGATACAAAAGAAATGAAGGCTGAGATTGATAAGTTCAGCTTTTATGACCTGCAGCAGAACAATCACTTTGATTTTTTTAATACGAGCCTCAACTATCAGGGAGAAATTAATTCTGAAAGTCTAAAAGATCCGCTGAAACTTATCCAAAACGATCATCAGCTGACTGTTTTAACAGATGAACTAAATTATGACTATCCCTTTTATCGCAGTTATGGAATCAACAAAAATAACTGGGAGCAAATTTCTACTTTTAAGGGATTTGGTTTTAATGTTAATTATCAGAGCAGAGACAGTCAATTAAGTATAAATGATTTTATTTTAAAAAATGAATTTATTGATTATGAAATTGATTTAGAGACTACAATTGAAGAAATAATGGAAGATAAAAACGATCTTGATAAAGAGGATTCAGAAACAGCTGAAAATGATGAGCAGAAAGAAGTTGAGTCTGGACTGGAGGAAATCATTCTTTTCAGTAATCAGGAAGGTAAAATACTTCTAAAAGAATTAAAGAGTAATTATCAGCTGGTCCTTGATGGTCAGCTATTAGATATTTCGGAAAATAATCTGGTTAATCAACTGGCCTTTAATGAGTTGAGTCTGGCTTCTGAGCTGGAAATTTATCTTGATGCTGAAAGCAGCAGCTATCAGTTTCAGCAATTTGATCTTGATTTTGACTTACAGGAATTTGAGCTAGAACTGGCAGAGACTTTAAGTCAGGGGGTAAATGAAAGCACTTTTGGTATTCTGGCTCAGGATAATCAATTTGAGTTGATTGTTGATTCTCTCAATTATCAGCAGCAGTTTAGTCATCCTCAGGGCAAAAGCGATCTTAATTTAACTTCAAATTTAATTGATGCCCGGCTAAATGCTGAATTTAATTACAATCAGCAGATACCGTATATCAGCAGTTCTTCCTTAAAATTAAAGCCCAAAAATTCTTCTGTAGAGCAATTAATACTCTTTGCTCAGATGCTTTATGATGAGCAGTTAAGTCAGGATGAAGAAGGATTTTACCATCTGGAAAGCTGGGGAGATCTGGATAATCTTAACTTTGAGAAAAATTAACTTTACAACTTAAGTTTAAAATGCTAAAATATAAATAGAAAATTGAATAAAACTAACGAGGATGGGTGAGATTCCCTACCGGTGGTAAAAGTCCACAAGTCCATTTTGGATTGATCTGATGAAATGCAGAACCGACAGTAAAGTCTGGAAGGGAGTTAGATATTAAATTTGTTGATCAAATTTATTTAGCTTTGTATTAACTGCTGCTAAATAATTATGAGAAATAAATTTGATAGGATATTTTGAATATTAAGTCCTTTCAGCTTTATGGAAGGACTTTTTCTACTTTAAAAGTACTTTAAAAAATATAATTATTGAGCTTGAACTGGAGGTATAAAATGCAGAATTTTTCTATTGATGATCAAAAATATATGGCAAGAGCTTTAAATCTGGCCCGCCGGGGTGAGGGAAGTACTTCTCCTAATCCAATGGTTGGAGCTGTAGTAGTTAAAGATGGAGAAATCATTGGTGAAGGATATCATAAGCAGTATGGTGGTCCACATGCAGAAGTATTTGCCCTGCAGGCAGCCGGGGAAAAAGCTGCTGGAGCAGATATTTATGTTACTTTAGAACCCTGCAGTCATTACGGGAAAACTCCACCCTGTGCTCAGAAAGTTATTGATTCTGGAATAAAAAGAGCTGTAATTGCAATGGTTGATCCCAATCCAGAAGTTGCTGGCAGAGGGATTGAAATGCTTCGGGAAGCTGGAATTGAAGTGGAAGTTGGACTCTTTAAAAAAGAGGCAGAGGAATTAAACGAAAGTTTTTTAAAATACATACAGAGTGACTATCCTTTTGTTTATTTAAAAAAAGCGCAGACTCTGGATGGTTATATTGCCAGCAGTACTGGAGATTCGAAGTGGATTACAAATTCCAGTGCCCGGCTGGAGGGGCATAAATTAAGGCACAGGGTAGATGCAATTATGGTTGGAATTGGAACTGTGCTGGCTGATAATCCATCTCTAACAGCAAGGCCGGAAGAGAAAGAGGGTATTGATCCTCTGCGAGTTATTCTGGATCCACTGCTCGATATGCCGCTGACAGCAAAAATTATCAACCAGAAATCAGAGGCAGATACTTTAATAATCTGTTCAGATGACTTTCCGGCCGAGCGGTCAGAATCCTTTTTTAAGAAAAAGGAAGAGTTAATCCAGAGAAAAAAGGTCCGGCTGATGAGTTTAAAAACTGATGCTGATTATTATTTTGATCTCAAAAAAGTTCTAAAAACACTGCATCAACAAAATATCAGCAGTGTTTTAGTTGAAGGAGGAGCCAGATTAAGCCATACTTTTTTAAAAGAAGATCTGGTAGATAAATTTTACTATTTTATTGCTCCTAAAATTTATGGCGGCAGTGATGGAATCGCTTCTTTCTGTGGGAGTGGACCGGAACTGATGTCAGAGGCAGTTGAACTGAAGATAATTGAACAGAAAAAATTAGGAGATAATCTCTTATTAATAGCCGAAAGAATAAGAAATTAAAAACTAAATTCTGATTTAGTTAATTTTTATCAAAGTGTTTAAACTGGAGGTGGATTTATTGTTTACAGGTATAATTCAGGAAAAAGGATATTTTCTCCGCAGTTTTAAAGGCAGCAGTAAATATCAGCTGGAAATTAAAGCAAAAAAAGTTTTAAATAAGATCAAAAAAGGAGACAGCATTGCAGTTAATGGAGTCTGTCTGACAGCAGTTGATTTTGGCAGTGATTATTTTAGAGCAGATGTAATGCCCGAAACTTTAAAATCAACAAATTTAGGTGATCTGCAGCAGGGCTCAGTGGTTAATTTAGAACAGTCTTTAAAACCGGATGATTTTATAGGAGGCCACTTTGTTACCGGTCATGTTGACAGTACAGCTGTTGTCAGATCAATTAAAACTGAAAATAATGCTAAAATTATTGAAATGGCAGTAGATGAGCAGACAGAAAAATTTATTGTGCATAAGGGCTCTGTGGCTTTAAATGGAGTCAGCCTGACTGTAATGGGTATTGAAAATGGAATTTTAAAAATTTCATTAATCCCGGAAAGCTGGGCGGAAACAAATCTTTCTGAGCTGGCAGCAGGGGACAGGGTTAATATAGAAACTGATATGCTGGGCAAATATGTCTATAAGATGCTTGGAAATATCAGCAGTCAGGGCGCAGAACAGTCTAAGATTTCAAAATCTTTTTTAGCTGAAAATGGTTTTGTTTAATATTAAGTTTAGTGATGATTAAAGAGCTGCTGACTAAAAATTTAATATAATAAAAGATAATTATTTTATCCGAAAGGGGAATTTAAATGGATACAATAGAAGCCGCAATTGAAGATATTAAAGCAGGAAAAATGGTGGTAGTTGTTGATGATGAAGATAGAGAAAATGAAGGAGATTTATTAATGGCTGCTGATAAAGTGGATAAAGAGGCCATAAATTTTATGATCAAAGAAGCGCGGGGCCTGGTCTGCACACCGATGGAAGAAGCAGCAATTTCTGATCTTGATTTACCGATGATGGTAGAGAAAAATACTGAAACCCATGGAACAGCTTTTACTGTTTCAGTTGACCATAAAGATGTCACAACCGGTATTTCTGCCCAGGAGAGAGCACTGACCATTCAAAAACTGGTTGATCCTGACTCAAAAGCAGACGACTTTATGCGACCCGGACATGTTTTTCCTTTAATTGCCAAAAGAGGTGGTGTGCTCAGAAGAGCAGGTCATACAGAAGCTGCGGTAGATCTGGCCAGACTTGCTGGTTTAAAACCTGCAGGAGTAATCTGTGAGATTATTAAAGAAGATGGAGAAATGGCCCGACTGCCCTATCTAAAAGACTTTGCCAGAAAACATGACTTAAAATTAATTTCGATTGAGGATTTAATCAAGTACAGAAAAGAAAAAGATAAACTGATTGAGCTGGCAGCTGAAGCCAAATTGCCGACAGATTTTGGTGATTTTAAAATAAAAGTTTTTACAACCAGGATTGATGATAAGGAGCATATTGCCATTATTAAGGGTGATATCGAAAATAAGGAGGATGTTTTAGTCAGAGTGCATTCTCAGTGTATTACCGGAGATATTTTTGGCTCCAAACGCTGTGACTGTGGAGAACAGCTGGCAGCAGCACTGCAGTTAATTGAAGATGAGGGGCGGGGAGTTGTCCTTTATATGCGCCAGGAAGGCCGCGGAATTGGTCTGGTTAATAAAATCAAAGCATATCAGCTGCAGGATGAGGGGATGGATACTGTAGAAGCAAATGTGGCACTTGGTTTTGATCCGGATCTAAGAGATTATGGAATTGGAGCTCAGATTCTTTCAGAACTTGGACTTTCAACAATCCGCCTGCTGACAAATAATCCGACTAAAATTGTGGGGCTTGAAGGTTATGGACTTAAGGTAACCGAAAGGGTTCCCTTAGAAATTGACCCTAACAAAGAAAATGAATTTTATCTTAAAGTTAAAAAAGATAAAATGGGACATCTTTTAGACTTATAAAATTTTTACCTTTTGTACCCGGTACAAAAATCGATTTCGGGTACCGGGTACAAAAGAAATTATTCACAAAAGGAGACTGATAAAAAATGAAGAAAATCGAAGGAAAATTAAATGCACAGGGAATGAAGGCAGCAGTTGTAGTTGGTCGTTTTAATGAGTTTATTTCCGGTAAATTACTGGAAGGGGCAGTTGATGCCTTAACAAGACACGGAATGGATGAGGCTGATATTGATTTAGTCTGGGTACCGGGTGCCTTTGAGATCCCTTTAACTGCAAAAAAATTGGCTGCCGGGGAAAAATATGATGGTGTAATTGCACTGGGAGCAGTCATTAGAGGTGAAACACCACATTTTGATTATGTATCAGCAGAAGTTTCTAAAGGAGTTGCCAAGGCAGGACTGGATACTGAAAAACCAGTAATCTTTGGAGTGCTGACAACAGATACAATTGAGCAGGCAATTTCCAGAGCAGGAACAAAATCCGGCAATAAGGGCTATGATGCTGCAGTTTCGATGATTGAGATGGTTAACCTATTTAAAGAACTTGAATAAAATTATCTCTGAATAAATTACTTATTAAAAATTAGATTAAATTGATTATAGGGCACTGCTTTTTTGAGTAGTGTCTTTTTTTCTGTTTTTATTGAATTAAATTTCCTGATTAGGTATACTATTAAGTAAACAGCCTAATAAATGGAAGCTTATTAAGTTTTTTGATTTAGCAAATTTTACTTTTTGCAGGATTTTTAATATAGATGAAGAATTATTAAATGATACTGATCTGGCAATTTATGAAGTAAAAAATGAAAAAAATTAAAATGGAGTGATTGTAATGTCAAGTATTAAGTGGAAAAAACTGATCAGTGGTACAGATGTTAGAGGTAGGGCAGTTGAAGTTGATGGGAAAAAGCCCAATTTAACAGAGGAGGCTGCAGCCGGAATTGGTTTTTCTTTTATTAAGTGGCTGGAAAAGAGCTTAGATAAAAAAGGTCAGGAAATTGAAATAGCAATCGGTCATGATTCAAGATTAAGTGCTGATAAACTTAAAAAAGCACTGGCCCAGGGTATGAAAATTGCAGGAGCAGCTGTTTACAGTGCAGGTCTTGCTTCAACTCCGGCCATGTTTATGTCAACTGTTTTAGAAGGATATCGGTATGATGGGGCAATTATGATTACAGCCAGTCACCTGCCCTTTGATAAAAATGGTTTTAAGTTCTTTACCAGGAAGGGTGGTCTGGAAAAAGAAAATGTAGTGGATCTTCTTAAACTGGCAGCTGAAAATGAGCAGGAATTTTTAAGCAAACTTAATTCAGCCGAGGCAGAGATGGCTGAGATTAATTTAATCTCTGATTATGCCGAACATATAAAATCAGTTATTCGTAAAAATTTAAATCCGGAAGTTGACCGTAAACAGCCTCTGGCAGACTTTAAAATTATTGTTGATGCCGGTAATGGCTCCGGTGGTTTTTTTGCCGAAAAAATACTTGCCAGTCTGGGTGCAGACACTACAGGCAGTCAGTTTTTAGAACCGGATGGTAATTTTCCCAATCATGCTCCCAATCCGGAGGATAAAGAGGCGATGCATTCGATTCAAAAAGCAGTTTTAGAAAATAAAGCCGATCTGGGAATTATTTTTGATACTGATGTTGACAGAGCCGCAGTAGTTGACAGCAGTGGTCAGGAGATTAACAGAAATAAATTAATAGCACTGGCTGCAACTATTGTTCTGGAGAACAACCCGGGCGCAACAATTGTTACTGATTCTGTTACTTCAGTTGGACTCAAAGATTTTATTGAAAACAAGCTGGGTGGAGTTCATCACCGCTTTAAAAGAGGCTATAAAAATGTGATAAATGAGGCAAAGAGGCTGGAAAGTGAAGGAATTACAGCTCCCCTGGCAATAGAAACCTCCGGCCATGCAGCTTTTAAGGAGAATTACTTTTTAGATGATGGAGCCTATCTGGTAGCAAAAGTGCTGATCAAAATGGCCAATTTAAAAACAGAAGCTGATCAGAAAATAGGAGAATTAATTTCTGAGCTCACTGAAGCTGAAATCAAAGAAGAATACAGAATGACTATTCAGCTTGATGATTTTAAAGATTATGGACAGCAGATCTTAGCTGATTTAAAGGATTTTATTAAAGATATTGACGGCTGGGAAGTTGCTCCTAAAAACTATCAGGGAGTGCGGGTAAACTGTGGTGATAATGACTGGTTTTTAATGAGGCTCTCACTGCATGATCCGGTTATAGTCTTAAATGTGGAATGTGATCGGCAGGAAAGTCTTAATTATATCTTAAAGAAAATCAAAGAATTTTTAAGCAGCTACGACAAACTGGAGCTTGATGTTTTTAACTAGAAAAATGGCAAAGCTTATTAAATTAATAAAGGCTAAAATTTACTAAGATATTAAGCTAAATTAATTTGGGGGATGATCATAATGAAATATAGATATCTTGGAAACTCGAATCTGAAAGTTTCGGCAGTTGGACTCGGAACCTGGGCTTATGGAAATGATACCTTTGGTAGAGTAGAGGATCAGCAGTCAATTAAAGCAATTAGAGCAGCAGTGGAAGCAGGTATAAATTTAATTGATACTGCTCCTGCCTATGGTGCCGGTCATGCTGAAGAGGTTGTCGGTCAGGCTATTGCAGGAATAAGAGACAAAGTTGTAATTGCAAGTAAATGTGGAACTCACCGTGATGGTCCAAAATATATTAGAGATTTAAGTCCGGCAAGGATCAGAAAAGAAATAGAGGCTTCGCTCAGCAGATTAAATATTGAGCAGATTGATCTCTATCAGATTCACTGGCCTGATCCTGATACACCTTTAGAAGAAAGTGTGGAGGAACTCTTAAAACTAAAAAAGGAAGGGAAATTTAAATATCTTGGAGTCTGCAATTTTGGTGTAGACTTAATGAAAGAGATTTCGGAGCTGACAGAGATAATTTCTCTTCAGCCTCAGTATTCTCTGCTGCAGAGAGATATTGAAGAAAATATTTTAGCTTATCTAATTGAAAACAATCTTGGTACTTTAAGTTATGGAACTCTGGGTGGAGGTATTTTAAGTGGTAAATATAAAGAAAGACCGGAGTTTGATGATGAAAAGGATAATCGGGCTGGATTTTATCCCTTTTTTAAAAAAGAAAACTGGCCTCAGACTCAGAGTTTAATCAATCTGCTGAAAGAAATCGCAGCAGATCACAATCAGACTCCTGCTCAGACTGCAATTAACTGGTCGATTAATCGAGCGGGAATAACTACTGCTTTAGTTGGTGCCAAAAATGAAAAACAGGCGATGGAAAATGCAGCAGCAGCAGATTTTGAACTCAGTGATGCAGAAATGCTCGCCCTGACTGAGGAATCAGATAAGGTAATCAAAAATTTAAAACTATAGTTGATAAAAAAGTCCTGAGCTATTAAACTCAGGACTTTAATTTTGAATATATAAATCAGCTAAAAATTATTCTTCTTTTTCAACCTCAGCCTCTTCTTTTTTTTGGTTTTTCCCTTTTTTTTCTCTGGCAGCTTCAATTTTATCAAGCAGCGAAGTGGCTTCGATTTTATCA
>JBKHFK010000040.1:0-10658 GCA_046540295.1 Halanaerobium sp. | reverse complement strand
GGCATTAAACCAATTAAAAGAGCTATCAGATTTGCAACATCAACATTCATATCAACATACATTCCAAAAAAGCGCATGGTCACAACTGCTGCCAGATAAACAAAGGTAAAACTGGCTAATAGTAGGGTCATTGAAATTTCATTCGGTGTTTTCTGTCTGGCAGCTGTTTCTACCAGCCCAATCATTCTGTCTAAAAATGATTCACCTACAGCAGCAGTAACCTCGATTTTTAAAACATCACTTAAAACCTCAGTTCCTTCTGTAACCGAGTTTCTATCTCCCCCACTTTCTCTAATCACAGGCTCTGATTCTCCTGTAATTGCTGATTCATCAATTGAAGCACTTCCTGCAACAACTTCGCCATCGCGTGGAATAAGATCGCCTTTTTCTACAAAAACATAATCTCCTTTTTCTATATCTTCTCCAGCTACAATTTCATAATCGTCTTCAGTTATATCATCTAATTCTATATCCTTATCTTTTAGTCTTTTACCTTCGCTTTCGACCTGCAGTGCCTTTAGACTGTCAGCATGGGCCTCACCCTGCAGTTCTGCCAGAGATTCAGCGTAATTAGCAAATAAGAGGGTAAAAACTAAAATTAAGGTGATTGTCAGGTAGTACCAGGTTGGTTGCTGACCGTTAAATAATGGTGGATAAATGGTCAGTACTATTGTCAGTATTGTACAGAGTTCTACCACAAAAAGAACCGGGTTTTTAATTAAATATCCGGGATCCAGTTTGATAAATGACTGTTTAATTGCTGTCCACTGCTGTTCCCAATCTATATCGAACATCTTTACATCCCTCCACTTAGCATTTCTGCAATTGGTCCTACTGCTAATGCAGGCATAAAGATTAAACCACCAATAATAATCATTACACCAACAAATAGAACTAGAAATGATAGATTTTCAACCTTAAGTGTTCCTTCAGTTTCCGGTCGAATTTTCTTTTTAGATAAGTAACCTGCTATTAACAGCTGACCGAAAATAGGAAGATATCTTCCCATCAAAATTGCGCCTCCATTAAGCAGGTTATAAAATACTGTATTATCCATTAAGCCTTCAAAGCCGCTACCATTGTTGGCTCCGGCTGAAAACATCTCATATAAGACTTCCGAAAAGCCGGTAAAACCAGGATTATGAATAGCTTCTTTTCCTGCTTCTGTAATTACTGCAATCGAAGTCGGGAACAAGACTAATACAGGCAGCAGCAGAATAATTAAAGCTGCAATTTTAACTTCTCTCCATTCAATCTGTTTACCTAAGTACTGAGGTGCACGCCCAATCATTAAACCGGCAATAAAGACACAGATAAAGATATAGGTCATTAAATTGAGCAGTCCAACACCGATTCCGTTATAAAGACAGTTCATGGCCATTGCTAAAAATGGTCCTACACTTCCCTGGGGTGTAAAACTGTTGTGCATACTGTTTACCGCACCATTGGTAGTGGAAGTGGTAGAAATTGCCCAGAGTGAACTTAAAAGGCTGCCAAAACGGCTTTCTTTTCCTTCCAGATTACCTGCACTCTGATCCACAGTTAGCTCGGTTTCGGTCATTGTAATTGCTCGACTGGGCTGTGCTTCTCCCGCTGCAGTAACCCAGAGCAGACCTAAGAAAATCACAAATAAAGCTCCAATTAAAATTACTCCATGTCGTCTTTTACCCATCCAGATCCCAAAGGCATAAATAATCGCCATCGGACTGGCCAGCATAATTAAATTAAGTACTATGTTTGACAAAATCGTAGGATTTTCAAATGGATGAGCCGCATTGGCTGCAAAATATCCTCCCCCATTTGTTCCCAGAGTCTTAATTGCTTCTATTCCAGCAACAGGTCCAATTCTAATCGTCTGCTTGACTCCTTCAATAGTGTTTACAACAATCTCACTGCCAAACCACTGGGGTGAGCCCTGTGAAATTAAAATCAGAGCCACAATAAATGAAACCGGCAGCAGAAATCTAATTAAACCTTTGATCAAATTAACATAAAAATTACCCAGTCTACCATCTTCTTGATTCTGGATTCCGCGGGTAAATGCTGGTGCCAGTGCCAGACCGGTTCCAGCTGATAAAAACATAGCCAGACCTACTGCAAATAGTTGAGAAAAATACGATAAAGTCTCTCCCCCATAATGCTGCTGATTGGTATTGCTGACATAGGTACTTGCTGTATGGAAAGCCTGATCCCAGCTCATACCGTCCAAATCAAGCGGATTTAAGGGCAGAATGTTTTGAAATTTGAAGACCAGAAAGAGAAAAACAAATAAAATTCCATTAAATATCAAAAGTGAAAATAGATACTGCTTCCAGTTCATCTCCTGGTCAGGATCAATATTTAAAAATGAAAATATTTTACCTTCCAAAAATTTAAAAGGTCGATCCAATTTTTTTATAAATTTTAACTTTTTAGGTAGTTTACTTTTGCTTTTCGTTTCTTCTTTATAAATCCAGGCTATATACTCTCCAAATAGATAGATTAAGGTAAATAATAGTAGAAAAAAGACTAACAAAGCTATAATATTCAGCATTTTTTCACCTTCCTTTTAGAACTTTGTTGGAAAAAATAATACATAGGTTAGATAAATAAATACAAATATTGTTACAACAGCTAAAATAATATTTCCTAAGTCCATTTAACACCACCCCTGTCTTATAATTTTATATAGGAAAAAGCCACAACAGAATTAACTGAAGTAGCTTATAATTGAATAATAAACTGAATCAACAAAATAATAATAATTGATGACCTGGATTATCTTCCTTTTATAAGCTGATGAGGTTAGCTGACGGGCTGAGAGTAAAAGGTCTCTCTCCAAAAAGGATTAGCCCCAAAATTGGGTCCCCCACTTTCAGTTAAACTGAAATTAAGCGGTTAGTAAAATATTTAATTTTATTTAGTCATGTTTAGAAATATAGATTCCATCCTTAACCAGTTTAATTCCTGCATAGAGGATAATAAAAAACTCCAATCTACCTAAGAACATACCGATAGTTTGAGTCCAGATAATTCCTGCTGGTGCATCTGGAGAAATTAGACCAATTGAAAGCCCTACAGTTCCTAAAGCAGAACCAAACTCAAACATACTGTCTAAAAGAGAGTATCCATAAGCTGTATGGATCGCTACTCCAGCAAAAAAGGTGAATAAATATAAAACAATATAATTCGCAACATCTTTAATGTGCTGGTCCTTAACATAAAACTTGTTTTCTCCCCGCCAGAGATAGTTGCTGCTCACACTTCTCCGGGGTAAAAATTGCTCTTTAATTTCCCAGTAGATTGATTTAAAAATTAAATAAACCCTGTACTGCTTAATCCCACCGGCTGTTGAACCAGTACCACCACCAATAATCATTAACAGTATAATCATTAGATTTGCAAAAACAGGCCAGCCAGCAAATGCAATTGTAGAAAAACCAGTAGTAGAAAGAGCACTAACAATCTGAAAAAAAGTTATTCTAAAATTATCTCCTAATTTTGGGTATAATGAATTTAGAGAGAAAAACATCATTACTGGTGTTAATAGAACAAATAAACTTGCCATTAACCTGATTTCAGCATTCTTAAAGAAGGTTTTTATTTTACCTTTAATTAGAACATAATGTGTGGCAAAATTTATAGTACCAAGGATCATTAAAATATTAGTAACTAGTTCAATAGAAAAACTATCATAATAACCAATGCTGGCAACTTTAGTTGAAAAACCACCGGTAGAAATTGCTGCCATCGAGTGATTAATTGAATCAAACATGGGCATTCCAGAAATATAATATAAAAAGATTCCGGCAGCTGTATAAAAAATATAGATCTTCATAATCATCATGGTTGATCTTTTGACATGTGGTAAAAGTTTGTCACTTCTTGCTTCTGCCATATAAAGACCCATTCCATGAACCGGCAGCAGTGATGATAAAGCAATTACAGCCAGCCCAGCACCACCAAAAAACTGCATAATAGAGCGCCAGATTAAAATCAATTTTGGTGCTGTAGCAACATCAACCAGTGATAACCCGGTAGTAGTCCAGCCGCTTACAACCTCAAAAATTGAATTAGTCCAGTTCATATCCAGGATAGTTATAAAAGGAACCGCTGAAAAAACTATCGCTCCCAGCCAGGAAAAAACAACTATAATTCCCCCTTCTTTTAGGGAAAGTTCTACATCTTCTTCCTGATGTTGGTTACCATAAATAAATAGGCCAAGACCAACCAGAATAGACAGTCCTGCTGCCAGCAAAAAATGTGGTGCCAGAAAAGCCTCTTCTGGATAAGCCATTAAAAAGAGCAGTGGCGAAAGAATAGCTACCCCGGCAAAGATCATTATAATCCCTGTATATTTAGAAATTAGAAAGTAGCGAGAAATAAGCAAATTTTTATATTTCATCTTATTCTTCACCACCAAATACTTTAATGGCTTCTGCCTGCTCTTCTGGCAGGGAAATAATCACTATTTTATCTCCAGCCTGAACTTTAGAACCACCCCGGGGAATTGTAATATCACCATTACGAACTATTCCACCTAAAACTATAGTCAGCGGTAGATCAATCTCCTTAATTTCTTTACCACAGGCTTCTGAATCAGGAGAAACTTCTACCTGAAAGATGCTCAATTTACCTTCCTCAATCATGGTTAGATTACTGACATCATCAGTAACTACACTCTGTTCAATAATTGAACTCACTAGATCTGTAATGTTAAAAATCCCGGAAATACCTAAACTGCTGAACAATTCCTCATTTTCAGGATTGTTTACCAGAGCAGTAGTTCTCTCCACTCCAAAATAATCCATTGCCATCTTGCAGATAAAAAGATTATTATGATCCTTCTGAGTTAGAGCAACTAAATTATCAGCCTTATAGGAACCTGCATCTTCCAGAACAGCTTGATTGGTTGCATCTCCAAAAACAACTGTAGCATTGATCTCTCTCGATAAATCTTCAGCCAATTTTGGATCTTTATTAATTATTGTTAAAAAATGTCCTTTTGAAATTAATTTCTTGGCAAGGTGGTAAATTAATTTACCTCCACCAACCAGTATAATGTCCATTGCCTACCTCATCCCTTCTCGCTCAATTTTATTGATCATATTTTCAGCTAAAAGAGAGATTTGAGAGAAAATCTCAATTCTTTCGTCCTTTTCATACATTTTTTCCACTGCCGGGTCAATAGTTCTGACCATTATTCTGGGTACATCAAAATTAAGTTTTGCCATCTGTGATACCAGATAATTTATCTGGTCATTACCGGTACTGATAATCACCAGCTCAGCAGATTCGATTTTCCCTTCTTTTAAAACATCATTTTCCGCTGCATCTCCTTCAATTTGAAAACCGGAAAAATCAACCGGCAGCAGTGCAAACGATTCTGGATTATGCTCAATTACAACTACTTCATGCCCGGAGCGAGATAGACTCCCAGCCAGTAAAGAACCGGTGCGACCGCAGCCCACAATAACAATAAACATTTACTTGTCCTCCTCGTCATCTCCAAAGTTAACATTATCTAAGTCAATGGAGCCAATACTTTCCCCAGCCCGCTCAATATTATCATTAGCAGGCTTATAGCCCGGTTCTAAAGCCAGTGCAGCTCTGTACATTTTCATCGCCTCTCCCTGTTTATGCTGCATTTCATAAATAATTCCCAGCAGGTTAAATGGTTCCGGTTTTTCAGAATTTAAAGAGGTAGCTTCCTGCAGCATTTCTTTTGCTCTGGAAAAATCCCTTTTGTTAATTGCATTTTTGGCCAGCATAATATAGTCTTCAAAGCTTTCTACGTCTTTTTCACTGTTTTCCAGTTCGTGACGTTCAAATACATCTTCTACAATTGAAATGATTTCTTCCGGCTTAAAGGGTTTGCGCAGGTAATCAACTGCCCCCAGTTTTAAAGTCTCAACTGCTGTTTCTACACTGCCGTAACCGGTGATCATAATCACTTTTGTCTCAATATCCTTTTCAGTTACTTCTTTTAAAAATTGAATCCCATCCATTCCGGGCATTTTCATATCAAGCAGCACAACCGGAATTTCATCTTCCATTAGTTTTGCCAGACCATCTTCACCATTAACTGCTGTTTCCACTTCATATCCTGCTTTGGAAAGAGCAGTTTTTAAGGTTAAACGAATATTTTTTTCATCATCTACAATTAATACTTTATTTTTCATTATTATTTTCCTCCTCTTTTTCTTGTTTACCGTTAGATTCTTCAGTTTTTATTTTAGCTTCTACAGCCGCCAGCAAATCACTCTGGCTGATTGGCTTAACCAAAAAGTCTTCAGCCCCCAGTGAAATAACTTTCTGGACATCATCTTCTTCCGATAAAGCCGAAAGGATTATAACCGGAATGTCCTCAGTCGAAGTGTCACTTTTTAGAGCTTCTAAAACTAAAAATCCATTCATCTTGGGCAGTCTTAAATCCAGCAGAACCAGATCAGGGTTTAAATCATTGGCCTTTTCCACTGCCTGGACACCATCAACAGCATAATAAACATCAAAACCCGCTTTTTCCAGACTTTTGCCAACAACCAGCCTGATATTTTTTTCATCATCTACTACTAATATTTTACTCATTCTCCCCCTCCTGATAACCAAATCTCGGGATATAGAAGGAAAAAGTTGAGCCTTCTCCTTCCTCACTGTCCACCCAGATTCTACCATTATGGGCTGTAATTATTTCCTTGGAAATTGCCAGTCCGAGACCGGTACCACTTTTTTCATCCTTATCATTACCGGCTCTAACGAATTTATCGAAAATCTTGGACTGATATTCTCTTGGGATTCCTGGACCATTATCTGCTACCGAAACTAAAACCCTTCTACCTTTTATTTCTGCATCCACCTCTATTTTTCCTTCATCAGCATAGCGGAGTGCATTTCCAACCAGATTAGAAATAACCCAGCTGATTTTAGACGGATCTGCATAAGCAAATATATTTTCTTCAGACTGTTTAAATTTAAGTTCAATTTCTTTCTCTTCAGCCTGTTTATAAAAAGGGTTCAGTGTTTTTTCAATAATATCATTAACATCTACCTTATCAAATTCCATCTCAATTCTCCCTGATTCAATTTTTGATAAATCAAGCAGGTCATTAACCAGCTCTGTCAGCCGCTCAACATCTTCATAGGCTGCTTCCAGAAGCTCATGCTGTTCTTCATTTAACTCACCTGTATCCTCATTAATTACCATACTCAGCCCCATATTCATTGAAGTTAGTGGAGTCCTAAATTCGTGGGATACAGTGGAAACAAATTCTGATTTCATATTATCAATTTCTTTTAACCTTGTTATATCTTCTAGAAGAGTAACTGTAAATTGATATTCTTCCTCATCATCAATGACCTGTTTTGTTGAAATTTTATAATGTCTTTCTTTATCATCCTGTTTTAATTTAAAAGTATTTTTCTCTTTTGCACTAGGATTTTTAATATATTCAAATATTTCTTCAGCCTGAATAACTTCCAAAAAGTGGGTGTTGATTACATCCTGCTTGATAGAAAATAATTCTTTAGCAGCTTCGTTAATTAAAACAATTTTATGATCATGATCTGTTACAATTAGTGGACTGCTTAAATTATTGACCACTGCTTCTGATTTTTCTTTTTCCATCAGCAGTTTTTTGACATTTAAATTTTCATATTCCTGTAACTTGGCAATCATTTCATTGAATTCATCAGCAAGTACTCCAATTTCATCTTCAGAGGCAACTTCCACCTGCTGCTGAAAATTTCTATCTGCTACTTCTTTAATCCCCTTTTCTAATTCTTTAATCGGCCTTAAAATCTGTTTGGTCAGATAAAAAGCAAAAACCAGAGAAAAAATTATAACCAGTAAAGCAAGACCAATCGTGTAAATAATTGCCTGATTGGCTCTGCTGTCGGCATTCTGCTGAGCATCAACCATTTCCTGTCTGTTAATTTCTCTTAATTCTCTAATATCCTTTTTTATTTCGGTAAATTTAGACTGCAGTTCATCATTATAAATTTCCCAGCGCTCACCTGTTTCATTTGTACCTGCAGCTGCATTATAAAAATTATCAAAGCTTGAAACAAATTCAATATAATTATCATTTATCCGGGATAGGATTTCTCCCTCACCATCAATAGTGATATTATCTTCGGCTCTCGCCAGCCAGCTGTAAAATTCTTTTTCATTGCGGCGAAAAATATCCTGGCCTCTATCTTCTGGAGCTCTAATTAAAAGCAGCAGAGCACTATCCTGACGTTCAATTGCTTCAACCATAGCATCACTTGCTGTAATACTTCGGTAGTTTTCTACCATAATATCATTGATAGCACTGGAAAGTGTTTCAAAGTTGTAAATACTCCAGCCTACAACTCCAGCTATAATAATTATCATCACCGCAAAACCAAGGAGCATTTTACCTTTTAATGTTTTAATATTCACTTTCATATTTGACACTCCTCAAAAACAAGATTTATCAAAATTTAATTCCCAAAATCACGCATTTTATCCAGGTTTTCGTTTTTACCCATTAAAACTAACTTATCTCCCTCCATTATTTGATCATCTGCACCGGGAGAAATATGCAGCTCTTCTCCTCTTTTAATGGCCATTACATTGACATCAAAACTGGCTCTTAATTCAAGCTCTTTTAAGGTTCTACCTGCCATATTATCACTGGCCAGTATTTCTAATACACCATATTCAGGTGCAAACTCAATATAATCTAGAACATTGGAGGAAATGAGATTCTGAGCTATCCTGACTCCCATATCTCTTTCTGGATAAACTATTCTATCTGCTCCAACTTTACTTAATACTTTGCCGTGTAATTTATCCGGAGCCTTTACAATAACATATGGCAAACTTAATTCCTTTAAAATTAAAGTGCATAATATGTTTGCAGAAACATTATCTCCAATACTGACTACTGCCACATCAAAGTTTCTGACTCCCAGTGTTTTTAAAGCTTCTTCATCAGTAGCATCTGCTTCTACGGCATGAGTTACATCTGCACTAATTGCCTGTACTTTTTCTGGATCACAATCAATAGCCAATACATCATGCCCATTTTCAGCCAGAGTAGCGGCTACACTGGCACCAAATCTACCCAAACCTACAACAACAAATTGTTTCATTTAATTCTCCTCCTATCAAAATCAACCAACCATTACTTTTTCTGTTGGATAATGATATTTACCTTTTCTTACTCTTTCGCCAAAGGCAAGTGCCAGGGTCAGTGGTCCAACTCTACCTGCAAACATAGTAATCGTAATTAAAACTCTACTGATATCAGATAACTTACCGGTAATCCCTGTTGAAAGTCCAACTGTACCAAAGGCAGATACTGTTTCAAACAAAACATCTATAAACTGAAAATCCTCAATTATCAATAATAATGTAGTTACTAAAATAACCAGTGCTGCTGCCAGCATTGTTATTGTAAAGGCCTCATAAACTATCTTTTTTTCAAAGCGGCGGTTATATACTTCCATATCTTCTTTACCTGTAATCATATTTTTTAAGGTAACAAGCATTACCCCAAAGGTTGTCGTCTTAATACCACCACCGGTTGAACCGGGAGAAGCACCAATAAACATCAGGATGATAATTATAAACAGTGAAGATTGTTTTAGAGCTCCTGTCGCAACAGTATTAAAGCCTGCAGTTCTGGGAGTAACAGATAAGAACATTGCTCCCAGGGTTTTATCAAGCAGCGGCAGATCTGCAAGAGTGTTATTATATTCTAAGGCAAAAAAGACTATAAAACCAAATATTAAAAGAGATGATGTAACAACTAAAACTATTTTAGTCTGTAATGTTGACTTCTTAAACTTAACCCGGTTATAAGCCTCTACCATAACTCCAAAACCTATACCACCAAGAATAATTAAAGCCATAATCACAAAGTTGATTGTTATATCACCGGTAAAATTCTCCAGGCTGTTTCCAAAAAGATCAAAACCAGCATTGTTAAAAGCAGATACTGCATGGAAAACCGCCAGGTAAATTGCCCTCCCTGTAGGATAATCCTGAACCAGACGGGCAAATAAAATAACTGATGCTGTTCCTTCAATGGCAAAAGTAAAGCCGAGTAAATACTGAACCAGCTTTACCATACCAGATATCTGATACTGATTTAAATCTTCCTGAATTATTAATCTTTCTTTTAAACTAATTTTCTTTCCAATTATAAAGGCAAAAAGTGTTGACATCGACATAATTCCCAGCCCACCAATCTGGATTAATAACATAATCACAGTTGAGCCAAAATGAGTAAAAACTTCTTTGGTATTTACAACAATTAAACCTGTCACACAGGTTGCTGAGGTTGCTGTAAAGACAGCATCTACCGCTCTCAAACCCTGGCCGTCAGTTGTTGCAACCGGCAGCATTAAAAGAAGTGAACCCAGCATGATAATAATAAAATAACCAAAAACTAAGTACTGAGCCGGGGTTAAATTTTTCTTGCTGATCTTCATCCTCTCTTCTCCTCTCCAGACAAATATATGTAATTATTAAAAACTAATAATTATTAAAAACTAAAAGCTCTATAAAATTAAAAAAACACTACAGATAGACTGTAGTGCCATTAATTAAAATTCACCAGAATATATAAAATCATGGTGGCATCAAGTCTGTCCTTTATTAAAAGTCTACGAAGTTAGCTGACGGGCTAGAAGTAAAGGTCTTCTTCTAA
>JBKHFK010000039.1:0-10864 GCA_046540295.1 Halanaerobium sp. | reverse complement strand
TACAGTTTATAGACTTTTAAGTACTTTAGAATATAAAAATTATGTTAAAAAAGATGAACACAAAAAATATAAGGTGGGAAAAAGAGTAATTGAAATTGGTCACCAGGCTTTAAATGATATAGATTTAAGAAAAGAGATGAGACCTTTTTTGCAGGAACTGGGTGAACTTACTAAAGAAACTGTTCATTTAGGGGTTATAGATGATTTTAAGGTTTTTTATATTGATAAGGTTGAGAGCTCTCATACTATTCGCATGTATTCTAGTATTGGCAAAGGAGGTCCACTTTACTGTACTGGGATAGGTAAGGTTTTGCTTGCTTTTTCTGGGCAAAAATATATAGAAAAATTTATTAAAAGGGTTAAATTTGTTAAATATACAGAGAATACGATTATTAATAAAAAAGATCTGCGGGATCAATTAGCCGCAATTAAAAATAAAGGCTATGCTGTTGATAATATGGAACATGAGAATAATATACGCTGTGTGGCTGCTCCGATTTTTGACTACCGCGGGGATCTAATTGCTGCAGTTAGTATTTCCGCACCTGCTCAGAGAATGTCTATGGAAAGAACTGTGGATTTAAGTAAACTTGTAATCGAATATACCCAAAAAATGTCTAAAATTTAAATTACATATATATAAATTGATATTCCTGTTGTGAATAAAATTTTAAAAGGCAAAAAGGTCTCAGTCAAAAAACTGAGACCCTGTTTATTTTAAGTTTTAATTTTTAGTATTCTATATTATATTCCTTCAAAACTTCCTTATCAACCCTCATCCGCATGGTCTTTTCTGGATCAACCACCTGGCTGACCTGCAGATCACAGATAATGCTCATCAGCATTGCAAGTTGATTATTGCTTAAAGGCATTCTTTCTTTTAAAAATCTAAACATGTTGTTGCTGGCCTTTTTGGCTGCAGCATCTAAATCTGTGCCAGAAGCGATAGTATAAAATGCAGACTCGGTCTCCACCATCGGGTCACTCAGTTCCTTATCTTTAATCAAATCCAGCTTAACTGTTACCTCACCTGCAATTTCAATTCCAGTAACCACAACCTCACCATCACCCATTGCAGCATGGAGGTCACCCATGGCCAGCATTGCCCCTGGAACTCTGACAGGCAGATAGAGAATCGAGCCTTCTTTAATTACTTTAGTATCCATATTACCCCCATGTGAGGCAGGAGTGCCGCAGGGAACAGCCTTTTCATCTTTGCCAGGAGAAGTTCCAATAACTCCAATCATTGGTTTGAGATCAATTTTGATTTTTTCATTAAATACAGCCTGATTATTTTCAATCGGAATAATTTTGGTCTCCGAACCAGTTATAAATTCTTCTAAAAATCCCATTTCTGGAGAAGTAATCATTACTCCCTGATTATTAAGTTCAATTTTTTGGATTTCAACTTTGAGAGTGTCTCCGGGCTTAGCCCCTTCAACTTCAAGAGGACCTGTGGCCGGATTAATTGTTTCCCAGTCTGTTGATTCAAAAAGAATTTCCTCACTCTGGATCTGGTTGCTGAAACAGTCCTGGGTTTCAAAAATTACAGTTTCTCCCGGCTGGCAGCTGGCTGCAGCTTTGTTGTGAGCGGACATTGAATAAACGTGATTAGCAGCTGAAATTTTCATGATATCCCTCCGATTTAGTTGAGTTAATTTAAGATTATGAATATTTATTACAAATTATAACACAGCAAGTATCCAATTTCATCAATTAAGCAGGTGTTTTTAGTTACATTTTTCGACATAATTCGGGTGGTACACGGCACCTGTACATGCACAAAAAAAGACAGCCTGCTGGCTGTCTTAATCTCAAATGGTACCCTCAAGGGGATTCGAACCCCTGCCGCCAGGATGAAAACCTGGTGTCCTGGACCCCTAGACGATGAGGGCAAATTTTATGCAGTTTTGTTGACTGCAATAAATATAATAGCATAAGAATTAGCTGCCGTCAAGAAAATTTCTGAAGAAATATAATTTAAAATTTTCGCTCTATTCAACCCTATTTTGACAGGCGTTCTGGCAATTAATAGATTTTTGAAAAATACTGTTTTAACATTTGTTCATAATAATTAATTTTTAGACAAGGAAGTAACAGATAAATCTAGAATAGTATATTTAAGAGCAGTAATTATTCTTTATAATAATATATAGCAGAGGTGATCAAATGACGGGATTGCTGGATCTTTTTGCAGACAAAGAACTGGTTCTGGCCCAGGGATGTACAGAACCGGGAGCTGTGGCTTTTGCAGTAGCAGCTGCAGCCGAGCACAGTCAGGGTGAGGTAGAAAAAATAAGAATTAAAATTGATGGATTTGTCTATAAAAATGGAATGTCAACCGGGCTGCCGGGAATCAATAAATATTATGGCAATAAAACAGCAGCGGCTCTGGGTTATTTTGCAGATAAACCTTTGGACAGGAAGCTGACAATTCTGGCGGATCTGGAAGATAAACTGGATCAGGCACTGGAAATCATTGATAAAGTTGAGTTTGAAGTCCTCGAGGACAGAAAACCTGTTTATGTGGAGGCAGTGGTCGAAGCTGATAACCAGGTTAGAGCTTTAATTGAGGGGAATCACGATGATCTGGTTGAAATTGAAGTTGATGGCAGACTGGTCTATCAAAATCACAGTAAAGATTCTGCGGATTTTAAAAATGATGAACTGGATGCAAAATTAAAAGAGATGGATATTTATCAGCTGATTGATTTAGTAGAAAATGAATTTTCAGATCATCATCTGCAGCTTTTACAGGATGGTCTCAAATTGAATTCGACAATTGCCAGAGCGGGTAGAGAAGGAATTGGTTCTGGAGTTGGTGATAAGTACAGAAAGCGGCCTGATTTTTCTATGCTGAATGAGATTGCAGCCAAAGCAGCAGATGGTACCGGTGCCCGGATGGCAGGAGCAGCTTCTCCAGCTTTAGCTTCATCGGGTAGTGGTAATCAGGGGATTTTTATTTCACTGGTGACATATCACAGTGCCAGACATTATTTTGAGCTTCCGGAAGAAGAAATTTTTAAGGCAACAATGCTGGCTCATTTAGTGGGACATTATGCTAAAATTTATGTAGGCCGACTTTCGGCACTCTGTGGTCTTTTTTATGCTGCAGCTCCAGGAGTGCTGGCAGCTTTACTTTATCTGGCCGGAAAAGAAGATGAAATAGAAAATGCAATTAATAATTTAATCAGTGATACAAGTGGAGTTTATTGTGATGGAGCCAAGGGGAGCTGTGCTTTAAAATCACTAACAGCAGCTGAACTTGCACTGAGGCATTTTGATTTAGTTAGTCAGGAGCTGGACTGTCACCTGCCCTCGGGTTTTATTAACTGTTCACTTCGTAAGACTTTTGAAAATCTGGCGGCCATTTCTCAGCCTTCAGAAAACACAGTAAATAATACGTTATTTAAGGTAGTCGAAAAAAATGCCTGTGAATTTTAAAAATTAAACTTATAATTTTTTAGGAACAATTAGGAACAAAAAGTTATTGTTATAAAATTTTTTAACTGGAGGAATCTAAAATGAAAATTGCAGTTATCGGTGCTGTAGCAGCGGGAACAAGTGCAGCAGCAAAGGCGAGAAGAACAGATAAAGAGGCAGAGATTGTTGTTTTTGAAAAGGGAAGTGATATTTCTTATGCTGGCTGTGGCTTGCCCTATTATATTTCGGGAGTGACGCCTTCCAGAGATCAGCTGATTGCATTTACAGCTGATTCTTTTGCAGAAAAATATGATGTTGATGTTCGTCTGCAGCATGAAATTACTAAAATAAATAAAGATTTGAAAAGAATTGTTTATAGGAATTTAAACACCGGAGAGACCGGAGAATACAGATATGATGAACTGATTATTGCAACAGGGGCCTCCCCGGTTAAACCTCCATTTGAAGGTGTTGAACTGGAAAATATTTTCACCCTGCGCTCTGTTGAAAGCGCTGATCAGATTAAGGTGGCCGTAAGTCGTCAGGAAGTAAAAAAAGCAGTCATTATTGGTGCCGGATTGATTGGTCTGGAGATGGCAGAAGCTTTTAAAGAACTGGGGATGGAAGTTACAGTTATTGAGCTGGAGGATCAGGTGCTACCTCCTTTCAGTAAGGAAATGGCAGAAATTGTGGCTGATCATCTTAAAGAAAAAGGAGTTGAACTGATTTTAGATGATGGAGTAGATCACTTTGAAGGACAAAATAAAGTCGAAAAGGTTATTACTGCTTCTGGTAAAGAAGTTGAATCTGATCTGGCACTACTTTCGATTGGGGTTAAGGCAAACTCTAAACTGGCAGCAGAAGCGGGAATAGAAGTTGGCAAAACTGGTGCAATCAAAGTAAATGAAAAAATGGAAACAAACATTAAAGATATTTATGCCGCTGGTGACTGTGCTGAATCAACAGATCTGCAGACTAATAAGGATGTCTGGATTCCACTTGGCTCAACAGCAAATAAGCAGGGGCGGACAGCAGGTGAAAATGCAGCCGGTGGAGAAGCCAAACATTACGGAATTTTGAAAACCGGCATCACTAAAATCTTTGATCTGACTGCTGCCAGAACCGGCTTAACTCTAAAAGAAGCTAAAAATGAAGATATTGATGCAGTTGAAGTTAAAATTAAGGCCCGTAATCATGCCGGCTATTATCCGGGAGCAGAAGCACTTAATATTAAGGGAGTTTTTGATAGAGAAAATGGAGTTATCGTTGGAGCAGAGGTGATTGGCGGCAGCGGCTCAGATAAGAGGATTGATGTCCTGGCATCAGCAATTTATAATCGAATGACAGCAGATGAACTTTTCCAGCTTGATTTAGCCTATGCACCTCCTTATTCCAATGCTAAGGATCCGGTTACTATACTGGGAATGGTAGCCGAGAAGAAATTATAATTTTGTTCTTTAGCCATTAATCTGTTATAATGAAAATAACAAAGCTATTTACTAAACTTTAAATATATGTAACAGGAGTGAAAGAATATGGCTCGTCCAACCAAAGATCGGATTATAGAAAAATTACCAGAAATTAGATTTTTTAAACCGGCAGGAGTTCCTGGTCATCAGCTGGAGGTAGTTGAGATGACAATGGAAGAAGTGGAAGCTCTGCGTTTAAAGGATGTTGAAGGTTTAACCCAGGAGGAGGCAGCTGAAGTGATGAATGTCTCCCGCCCGACTTTTCAGAGGGTTTTGACCTCAGCCAGAAAAAAGGCGGCAGAGGCTTTAACCTGTGGTAAGGGAATTAAATTTGAGGGTGGAGATTATAGACTGGTTCGTCCGGGACACTGTCCGGAATGTGGTAAGAAAATGAGAAGAGGCAGAGCCCACCGTCATGGTGATAATTTAAAAAAAGAACCATGTCCCGACTGTGATGATTCTCAAAATTCTTAAAGCTGCTATAATTGAGCTGAATTTAAAAATAAATTAAAAGTTAATTTACTAAATTATCCTAAAAGAATTAGAGTAAATAAAAAGGAGGATTATTGATGAAAATTAATGTAGACTGGCAGGGAGATCTAGAATTTAACAATCATCTGCCTTCAGGTCATGATTTAACTGTTGATGCAGCAGAAAAAAGTGGCGGCCAGAATAAAGGTCCAAGACCAATGGAATTACTGCTCAGTGGTCTGGCAGGTTGTACCGGAATTGATGTTGTATTAATACTTAATAAGATGAAAACTGAGCTTGAAGATTTTGCAATGGAACTTGATGCAGAAAGAGCAGAGGAAACCCCCAAACGTTTTACTAAAATTCATATTAAATATAAGTTTAAGGGCAAAAAACTTGACGAGCGTAAGGTGGAGAGAGCAATTAATCTTTCTGAAGAAAAATACTGTTCTGCCAGTAATTCTCTAAATGCAGAAATAACTTCAAGTTATGAAATTGAGCATACAGATTAGATAATGTTAATATCTGTTAACTATTACAGAATTAATAATTATAAGTAAATATATTGCATAACAGCGGTAAAAATTATTCAATACCCGGGTATCCGGGTATTTTTTTTGTTTTATCTAGAAATTATTGCAGGATTATATTAAATCTCATTGAATATATAAAGTGAGATTTAATTTTTAGAATTTGTTTTCTAAATAATTTTAATATAAAAGGGAGGATAATGATGATTAATTTAGATGTTAATGAACAGCAGTTAGAAAAAGCAGTTGAGAGGGCCAGAGAAAAAAATATAATTCTGCCAACCTTTAAGCAGATGAAAAATCCGGAATTGATCCCGGAAAAGATAAAAGAAAAGTTGAAAAATATTGACCTCTGGGATATCAACAGCTATAATTTATTCCGCATCAGCTGGAAAAATGAGCCAAAAAAAGATGGAGGCCTCTATGATGGAGTAAACTATATTGAATTTCCTTCAGAATTAACAGGTGTTGATGCCAGAATTTTTGCTATTGTTGGTAAATGGTTCCCCACTGGAGCCCACAAGGTAGGAGCTACCTATGGCTGTCTGGCACCCCAGCTGGTGACAGGACAGTTTGATCCCACTTCCAGTCATGCAGTCTGGCCTTCAACAGGTAATTACTGCCGGGGTGGAGCCTATAACTCTCAGCTTTTAGCCTGTGATTCGATTGCCATCTTACCTGAGGGAATGAGTAAGGAGCGTTTTGAGTGGCTGCAGAAAGTTGCAGGTGAGGTTATTCCTACTCCGGGAACAGAAAGTAATGTTAAGGAGATTTTTGATAAGGTCTGGGAACTCAGAGAAACAAGAGACAATATTACGGTTTTTAATCAGTTTGAAGAATTCGGCAACCATCTCTGGCACTATGAGGTTACAGGTTCTGCCATGGAAGAAGTAATTATAAATGAGATGGAGCAAAAGGATAATTACTTCGGCTTTTTTGCTACCTCCGGTTCAGCCGGGACTTTAGGTGCTGGAGATCATCTTAAGGATCAGTTCCCACAGAGTAAAATAGCTGTTGGGGAGGCACTGCAGTGTCCTACCATTTTGAGTAATGGATTTGGAGCTCATAGAATTGAAGGTATTGGAGATAAACATATACCCTGGATTCATAATGTAAAAAACACTGATATGGTAGTTGCTATTGATGATGAGCGAACAATGTCATTACTGCGCCTGTTCAATGAAAAAGCAGGTAGAGAGTACTTAGTCGAACAGGGTATTCCCGAAGATTTTATAGAAAAGCTAGAGCTTTTAGGTATTTCTGGTATTGCCAATTTAGTTGGAGCTATTAAAATGGCTAAATTTTATGAGCTTGATCAAAATCAAATGCTGATGACTGTTTTAACTGACTCTCTGGAACTTTATACTTCTCGTCTGGAAGAAATGAGAGAAGAAAGAGGCGAATATACAAGAGAAGATGCCATTAAAGATTATCACCGCTATCTGCGCGGTATTGATACTGAATATACTCTGGAGATGGGTCTGGAAGAACGTCGTCGTGTCCATAATCTTAAGTATTATACCTGGATTGAGCAGCAGGGTAAAGATTCAGAAGAATTAAATGCACAGTGGTATGATTATGAAAATTACTGGGGTGGAATCCACTCTCAGGCAGAAGAAATTGATAAATTAATAGAGGAATTTAATCACAAAACAGGTTTATTAAAAGAGCTGTAGAATTTTAGAATATGAAATGAATTCAATTTTAACTGCTGGTTTCAGCAATTAATTTGAGTGAGCAGAATAAAATAGCCGTGAAAAGAAATAGTAATTGAGGTGAAGTTGATGAAAAATGTAACAGGGCTGCACTGTATTAAGTGCGGCAAAGAGTATGAAGCTGATCCTGAACGTTATCTCTGTGATGATTGTGAGGATGGAATTTTAGATGTTGATTATGATTATCAGAAGATAAAGGCTGAATGGTCAAAAGCGGATTTAAAGTCAAATCCGGATCACCGCATCTGGCGTTTTGAGCCTTTACTTCCTATAAATCCGAAAACAGAAAAGCCCAAACTTGCTGTTGGCAATACTCCGATCTATAATTCTCCTGCTCTGGCAGAAGAGTTTGGGATTAAAGAATTGATTATTAAAGATGATGGTCTAAATCCAACGGCCTCTTTAAAAGATAGAGCCTCAGCAATGGCAGTTGTTAAGGCTCAGGAGGCAGGAGCTAAAACAGTTGCCTGTTCTTCAACCGGTAATGCAGCTTCTTCTCTGGCCGGTAATATTGCCTCCATGGGAGGGAGAATGAAGGCTGTAATTTTCGTACCGGATAGAGCTCCGGCAGGAAAGCTGGCTCAGCTTTTAATTTATGGAGCCGATGTGGTGTCAGTTATGGGTTCATATGAGGAGGCTTTTTATCTCTCAGCAGAAGCAATTAAGCAATGGGGCTGGTATAACCGCAATGCAGCTATTAACTCCTATCTGGTTGAGGGTAAAAAAACAGTTTCCCTAGAACTGGCTGAACAGCTTAACTGGGAGATGCCGGACTGGCTTGTATTTTCTGTTGGTGATGGCTGTACAATTGCCGGTGCCTATAAGGGTTTATATGACCTGAAACAGATCGGTTTTATTGACAGGATACCAAAATTATTGGGTGTTCAGGCTGCCGGATGTGCCCCAATAACAGAGGCTTTTAGAAGTGGAAAAGATCTTAAAGTCACAGCTGAAAATACAATTGCAGACAGCATTGCTGTTGGCAAACCCCGCAACTGGCTGAAGGCGGTCCGCGCGGTTAGAGACTCTGAAGGTGAAATGGTTAATATTAGTGATGATCAGATTTTAGCCATGATGAGGGAACTCGGCAGAAAGACTGGAATTTTTGGTGAACCGGCAGGAGTGGCTGGTATGGCCGGACTTAAAAAAGCTGCAGCAGAAGGAATAGTAAAAAGAGATGAGAGTGCAGCTGTTGTAATTACCGGTAATGGTCTTAAAGATGTTAAAAATGCCCGCCGGGCAGCTGGAGATCCAATTGAGGTAGAGCCTGATCTTGAGAAATTAACTAAAATCTTTGCCGAAAAAGGTGTGACTAAAAATGAGTGATAATCTTAAACTTGGTCAGCGAATCCGAAAAAAGCGTCAGGACAGAGGTATGAGTTTAAATGATGTGGCAGAAAAAATTCAAAAAACCTCAAGTTATTTAAGTCAGGTAGAAAGAGGTCTGGCCGAACCTTCAATTACTGCTCTGCGGGAAATTGCCAGAGCATTAGAGGTTCCAATTTTCTACTTTTTAATTGAAGAGGAAAATCATAATGCGGTTGTGCGTAAAGATGAGCGCCGAATTTTAAATTTTCCCGGCTCACATCTGACATTTGAACTCCTTTCTCCAGACTTAAATCGAGAGATGGAGGTCATTGAAGCAACTTTAGAACCGGGGGCAGCAACCTCGGAGGAGCCATTAAATCATCTGGGAGAGGAGTGTACGATCGTCATCCAGGGTCAGATGTATATTCAGATTGGGGATCAGGAATATGAATTAGAAAAAGGAGACAGCATTTATTATAAGGCAAGTCTGCCGCATAAGATTAGGAGTATCGGTGAAGAAGATCTACATTTTATTTCAGCTATTACACCACCGAATTTTTAGAAGTTAAAGCTGTAAAAATTAGAGATGCATTTGGGTAATTAATTTTAGTTTAAATGATTTTAATTGAGCATTAGAATAATTTATGGAGGTGCCAGCTAAGTGATAGAATTTGATAAAATTGTTGAACAGGCAGAAAGCTATCGTTCGGAGATCAGTGCATTTTTAAGAGATATGATTCGCATTCCGAGTGAGAGTTGTGAGGAAAAAAAGGTTGTTTTGAGGATAAAAGAAGAAATGGAAAAGGTTGGATTTGATAAAATAGAAATTGACGAGATGGGAAATATTTTGGGTTATATTGGACACGGCAGCCATGTAATTGCCATGGATGCTCATATTGACACTGTTGGTGTGGGGGATGAATCTCTCTGGGATTATGATCCTTTTGAAGGTTATGAAGATGATGAAATAATTGTCGGTCGGGGGGCCAGTGATCAGGAAGGCGGCATGGCTTCAATGGTCTATGCCGGTAAGATTATTAAGGATTTAGGTTTAGAAGATGACTATACTTTAATTATCACCGGTACAGTTCAGGAAGAAGACTGTGATGGTCTCTGCTGGCACTATATTATTGAGGAAGATGAAATTAAACCGGAATTTGTGGTAATCACCGAACCCTCATCCTGTAATATTTACCGCGGCCACCGGGGGAGAATGGAAATGAAAGTCAGCACTCACGGGGTCAGCTGTCACGGTTCAGCTCCGGAAAGAGGAGATAATGCAATTTATAAGATGGCACCAATTATCAATGAACTGAAGGCTCTGCATCCAAACCTGACTCCACATGATTTTCTGGGTAAGGGAAGCCTGACAGTATCTGAGATTTTTTACAGCTCACCTTCCCGCTGTGCAGTGGCAGACGGCTGCAGTATATCTATTGACCGCCGTTTGACTGCAGGGGAAAGCTGGCAGTTTGCTGTTCAGCAGGTTAAAAACCTGCCGGCTGTTAATCAAGCAGAGGCAGAAGTTGAAATGTATAAATATGAAAGACCTTCCTATACCGGTCTTGTTTATCCAATTGACGCTTATTTTCCAACCTGGCTGATTGAAGAAGAGCACCCTGTCTGTCAGACGACAGTGGAAGCCTATCAAGAGTTATTCAAAGAAGAACCGCTGGTTGATAAATGGACATTTTCTACCAATGGAGTTTCAATTATGGGACGCCACGGTATTCCCTGTATCGGATTTGGTCCCGGTCATGAGGACCAGGCACATGCGCCAAACGAAAAAACCTGGAAGTCAGAACTGGTAAAGGCGGCTGCCATTTATGCCGCAATTCCAAAATTATTTGTCGAAAAATATGCAGATCAGATGCCGGAAGAGACTGAAAATCTGCTGGCTGAAAAATAAGGTCATGTGCTTTTATTCACTTGTACCGGGTACAAAAAG
>JBKHFK010000038.1:0-10917 GCA_046540295.1 Halanaerobium sp. | reverse complement strand
TGGTAGCTGTAAGTTCTGCCTGTGATTATCCTGAGGAAGCTCTGGAAAAAGATGATGTTGGCAGGATTGATGAACCTGATATAGAAAAAATAGTTGCCTTAGAACCTGATCTTGTTCTGGCTGAGTCTGTAACTGACGATGAAAGTGTGGAAAGGCTGTCAGAACTGGGAATTAAAATTATTGGTTTTAATCCTGAGTCAATTAATGATACAATAGATATGATTGAAGATGTTGCTTATTTGACTTCTGCAGAAGAGGCAGGGGACGAAGTAACCTCCAGAATGGAAAGTGATTATCAGAATTTAAAAGAGCTTGTTTCAGAAAAATTAGAGAATAATGAACGAAAAAGAGTCTTTTATGAAATCTGGTCAGATCCTTTATATACTGCCGGTGAAGGAACTTTTATTGACAGCCTGATTCATGATGCTGGCGGCTATAATATCGGCAGAGAGGCAGAAGGAAGCTGGCCAACTTACAGTCTGGAGAGTCTGATTGATGCTGATCCGGAAGTTTATGTCAGCAGTGCTCACAGTACTCCAGAAGGTCTGACATTAGAAAAACTTAGAGAGCGGGAGACTTTTAGAGAAATTTCTGCTTTTAAAAATGATCGCCTCTATTTGGTTGATCAGGATTTAGTTAACAGACCTTCCCCAAGAATTATTGATGGTTATCGGGAATTTATTCAGGCTATTTTTCCAGAACTAAAAGAGGAGATTAATTAGTTTCATTGAATAGCAGATAGTGTTGGGATAAATTTTGAGCTGTTCTGTTGTGAAAAGTTTAGGGAATAAAATTTAATATTTAAGCCTTTTGTAAAAGGTTATAAGTAAAAAATAAGACTAAGAGGTGATTTGATGAATTTATCAGATTTTACAATTGATGATTTTACAGAAATTGATGGTGGACAGTCAATCGGAAAGGTGGCTGTACTGCTGTCAATGGTTAATGACGAATATGATGGCAAGATTATTGATGCCTATAAAAATGAAGGATATAAGGCTGTAATAACCAGAGCTGGCGGTAAGGGTTCAAAACTGAAAGATAAAGTTTTGCGCAACTGTCTGGGTGCTGCAATTAAAGGTGATGTAATTACCGAATCAGTTCAGGACCAGCGTATTTTAACCCGCTGTGTGGAAAGAGCAATGATTGACTTTGATAAACCGCTTTCCGGTATTTCAGGGGCGGGAATTAAAATTGGAATTGTTAGTAAGGAGCCTCATTTAGCAGTAGCTCTTTATGGAAAACTTGGTATCCCTGGTTTGGATGTTGATCACGAAATTTCAGGAATGGGGATTCACTACTATGGACTCAGCAAAAGATAGTAATCAATTTGAAATATTAAAAAGAGTATTTAAATATATTTTACCATATAAAGGCAGGCTGGCAGGGGGAGTTATCTCCATGCTGGTTCATGCCTTTTTAACTGTTTTTTTTGTTAGAGTTTTTCAGGGGCTTTTAGAAACTATTATCTCAGATATTGATATGGGTCGAGAGGGAATGATTCGTCTATCCCTGGTTGCCGGGATGATGATTTTAGTTTATTTTCTCAAGGGAGTTTCCTATTATGGAAAAACATATCTGGTTTCTTATGTATCACAGAAGTCTATTAAGGATATGAGAGATGATCTCTATTCTCATCTGCACAATTTATCCCTTAGTTTTTACAGTCAGAATAAAACCGGTGATATTTTATCAAGAGTGACCAATGATGTGCAGCAGCTGGAAAGTTCAATGATTAAGACAACAGTTGGCAGTATTGATAAAGTATTTACTTTGATTGGTGGTATATTATATCTTGTTTATTTAAATTATCGACTGACAATCTTTTTAATAATTATTCTGCCTTTAATTACCTATGTGATTACCAAATTTAATTATAAATTAAAGAAGGTAAGCCGCAGGGTACAGATTAAAATTGCTGATGTCTCTGATGTGCTGCAGGAAACGCTTTCGGCAGTCAGGGTCGTTAAGTCATTTGGTCGGGAAGAATATGAGTTTGAGCGCTTCAGCAGTGAAAATCAGGCTAATTTTAGAGCCAAGATGAAAAAAACTCAGTATGGAGCAATTTTAACTCCACTGGTTGAGTTTCTGGCTGCTATTTCTTTTACAGCTATTCTCTGGTATGGTGGTTATGAGGTAATGCAGGGGCGGATGACTGCCTCAGAATTAATTGCTTTTTTTACTTTGCTTTTAACTATTAGTGAACCACTGAGGGCAATTACCAAACTCAGTAAAAGACTGCAGCAGCTTTTCGCTTCAGCCGAGCGTGTTTTTGAGATTATGGATACGGAAAGTGAACTGCGTGAAGATGATGAAAACAAAATTGAATTAAATGAGGTTAAGGGTGAGGTTGTTTACGACAATGTCAGCTTTGCCTATAATCGGAACGAAGTAGTATTAAAAAACATCAGCCTTACTGCCAGTCCGGGTGAGGTTGTGGCTCTGGTTGGTCACAGTGGTGCCGGTAAGACAACAATGGTAGATTTAATACCTCGCTTTTTTGATCCGATTAAAGGCCGGATGCGGCTTGATGGCCATGATCTAAAAGACTTAAAGATTGACAGTCTGCGGGATTTTATCGGGATAGTGCCTCAGGAGACAATTTTATTCAGCGGTACTCTGCGGGATAATATCGCCTATGGTGATCTGGAAGCTGAAGAAGAGGCAATTCAGAAGGCCGCCCGGGCAGCCAATGCCCATGATTTTATAATGGATTTTCCGGACGGCTATGATACAGTTGTTGGAGAAAGGGGAGTTGGCCTTTCGGGAGGTCAGAAACAGAGAATTTCTATTGCCCGGGCTATTCTTAAAAACCCCAAAATTTTAATTTTAGATGAGGCTACTTCTTCCCTGGATTCAGAATCAGAAGCTCTGGTGCAGGAGGCTCTGGAACATTTAATGGAAAATAGGACAACCTTTATTATTGCCCATCGACTTTCTACTATCAAAAATGCAGATAAGATTGTGGTGGTAGAACAGGGTGAGATTATGGAAATGGGAAGTCATCAGGAATTACTTAAAAAACAGGGAAAATATGCTTCACTCTACAGAGGGCAATTTATTGAAGCCCCGGAGGCATAAAGTGATAGAATTAAAAGTCTGCCATTAAAGCCTGTGGGTCTGGCTTGAGAACAGATGATTATTGGATCATATAAAATTAAGAGGTGGAATTAATGGGAGAAGAGAAAAAAACAATTAAAGAAAAATTAATTCCTCTCTCTGCCGTAAATTTAATTCGCCTGACCAATGCCAGTTACCGGCTGCAGGTGGAAGGCTGGGAGTCAGTTGAGCAGGCACTGGAGGCTGGAGACTCTCTTGTTTTTTCCAGCTGGCACGGTAAAAGCTGGGTTCCCGCTTATTTTTTAAGAGAGCTGGGTATTTATGCTCTAACCAGCCTCAGTCGAGACGGCAGCTATATGACAGAGATTCTGCATAAACTGGGCTGGCAGACAATTAGAGGTTCCAGCAGCAGGGGAGCCAGCCGTTCTCTGCTTGCGCTTTATCGAAAATTAAAGCAGGGAGAAAGTGCAGCTTTAACTCCTGATGGGCCGACAGGTCCTATCTATGAGGTCAAAGCAGGTATTATATTTCTGCAGGAAAAAGCAGGTTCAAAGCTGGTGCCGATGGGTGTTGATGCCCGCTGGAAGAAAAATTTTAAGAGTTGGGATCATTATCTGCTGCCACTTCCTTTTAGCAAAACTGCTCTGGTTTTTGGTGAACCCTTTAGTTTTGAATCTGGACTGGAAATGGAAGCAAAACAGCAGATTTTAAAAGAAAAAATGGAAAAGGTTAATACAAGAGCAGCCGAATTAGTCAAAAAATAATGGTGGTATTAAATATATGGATTATTTGCGCAGATATTTAGAAAAAATTATAGATGGTTCAGAAAAAGGGATGCCGGCAGCTTTTATTCGCTTTCTTTTATTATTATTCTCTTTACTTTATTCCCGGCTGGCCAGGTTTAGATCACTTTTGTATCAGAATAATATTTTAAGGAAAAAAGAAGTAGATGTACCTGTAATCAGTATCGGTAATATAACTACAGGTGGTACAGGGAAAACACCTTTAACTGCTTTTTTGGCTGAGCAGCTTAAATCTGAATATAGAATAGCCATTATCAGCCGCGGTTATGGGGCCTCTCAGGAAGTAGAAGAACCTTTTTTGATTAAAGATCAGGATCAGCTTTATGCTGATGCAGGTCGGGCCGGAGATGAGCTTTTTATGCTGGCCCGCCGAAATGATGATTTAATCTTTATCCGTTCTGCCAGCCGTTATCAGGGAGCAAAACTGGCCGAAGAAAAAGGAGCAGATTTAATCTTACTTGATGATGGTTTTCAGCATTATCAGCTTAAACGTCAGGCAGATATTGTTTTAATTGATGCAGAAGAACCTTTTTCTAATAATAGAGTTTTACCGGCAGGATTAATGCGGGAACCTTTTGCTGCTTTAAAAAGAGCCGATCTTTTTCTTATAAATCGGAGTGAAAATGTTGATTTTAGCCGAATTAAGGAGCTTAAAAAATCTTTAAATACTCTCAGCCCTTTAAACAAGGGAGTTTATAAAGCAGAAACCAGACTTGAAAGCTGTGTTTCTGTGGCATCTCAGGCGAAAGAAAATCTCGACTTTTTAAAGGAGAAAAGGGTTTTTGCTTTTTCGGGTATTGGAAGTCCGGAAGCATTTAAAAAAAGTATAGAAAGTGCTGGTGCATCTGTGGTCAGCTACAGAATTTTTAAAGATCATTACAATTATCAGCAGGAAGATTTATTAACCCTGCTCGATCAGTATTCAGCCTCTCAGGCAGATTTGATTTTAACTACAGAGAAGGATGCTGTTAAACTTTTTGATTTTGCAGATATGATAGGAGATCTTCCTTTTTATTATCTTAAGATTGGGCTGGAAATCGCGGAAAAAGAAGAACTGCTGGATTTTGTTAAAGCTAAAATTAAGAGTGGAAGAGCTAAATAGAGATTTGAGGTGAAGCTGAATGTCTGAACTAAAAACTGCTGCTGTTATACCTGCCCGTTATGCTTCCACCCGTTTTCCGGGGAAAGCGCTGGCAGAGATTATGGGCCAGCCAATGATTGTAAGGGTACTGCAGGCAGTAGAAAAATGTGAATTAATAGATGAAATTTATGTGGCAACAGATGATTTGCGTATTAAAACCGCCGTGGAAGAAGCCGGTGGTAAAGCCATCATGACCTCAGCTCAGCATCAGAGTGGAACTGACCGGATAGCTGAGGCGGCTCAGGAAATTGAGTCAGATTTAATAGTCAATGTCCAGGGAGATGAACCCTTAATTAAAGCGGAAAGTATTGCCCGGGCCTTAAAACCTTTTCAAAAGGATAAAAAGCTTAAAATGAGCACTTTAAAACGCAGGATTTCAGCTGTTGAGGCAAAAAACCCGGATCTGGTTAAAGTTATAACAGATAAAAATAATTATGCACTGTATTTTTCCCGCTCCCTGATTCCCTATTATCGAGACACTGAGCCTGATGAGCGTGAGTATTTTCAGCATATAGGTCTTTATGTTTACCGCCGGGATTTTCTGCTGCAGTATGCCGGGATGGAAAGGACAGCTTTAGAAAAGGCAGAGTCTTTAGAACAGCTCAGGGCTTTAGAAAATGGTTTTAAGATTAAGGTGCTGGAAACTGAGGCAAAGTTAATTGGAGTTGACCGCAGAAAAGATATTGAGCTGGTGGAAAAAGAGATTAGGGCCAGAATGGACTAAAAAGCTGCTGGTTTCAGCTTAGAAATTAATTTATGTGGAGATTACAGATAGATGGAGGTAAATATGCTAAAAAAAGTAAAGTTAAATGATGAGATAGTTTTTGGTGATCAGAAAAATCCTTTTGTACTTTTAGCAGGACCATGTGCGATAGAGGAAGAAGATAGAGTAATGAGGATTGCTGAGGGGATTAAGGAAATTACAGCCAGACTCGGAATTCCCTATGTTTTTAAATCTTCTTTTGATAAGGCCAACCGTTCTTCAATCGAATCTTACCGCGGTCCCGGCCTGGAGAAGGGTTTAAGAATTTTAGAGAGGGTTAAAAAAGAATTTGAACTGCCTGTAATTTCAGATATTCATCTGCCGGAACAGGCTGCAGCAGCGGCTGAGGTTTTGGATATTTTGCAGATTCCCGCCTTTTTGTCCAGGCAGACAGATATGCTGACAGCAGCAGGTAAAACAGGCAGTATAATTAATGTTAAAAAGGGACAGTTTCTGGCTCCCTGGGATATAGATCAGGTTGTGGCTAAGATTGAGAGTACAGGTAATCAGCGGATTCTGCTGACTGAAAGAGGAGTCTCTTTTGGTTATAATAATTTAGTGGTAGATATGCGCTCTCTGCCCCGGATGCGAGAAACTGGTTATCCGGTAGTTTTTGATGCCACTCATGCTGTACAGCTGCCAGGTGGAGCAGGAGATAGCTCAGATGGTGAAAAGAAATATGTACCCTATTTAATGAGGGCAGCACTGGCAGCCGGTATAGATTCACTATTTATGGAGGTTCATGATAATCCAGCTGTGGCAAAAAGTGATGGTGCCAACATGATTCCTTTAGACCGGCTGGAAGGGATTTTAAAACAGGGGCTGGCAGTTGATTCAGCAGTTAAAAACTGTGAAGAAATAGACTATTAGACGGCAGGTGACTAAAATGACGGCAGAAAGTAGAGAATCTAAATTGAAAGCAGGACTTAAAGAGGCAAAAAATGCTCTGCAGATTGAGGCAGATGCAGTTTTAAAATTAAAAGAGGAGCTTGACGGCAGTTTTAAAAAAGCTATGGAGCTGATTATTGATTCTAAAGGCAGGGTGGTTTTTACCGGAGTTGGTAAAACCGGTCTGGTAGCTAAAAAACTGGCTGCTACCTTTTCCAGTACAGGTACTTCTGCTTTTTTTGTGCATGCAGGTGAAGGTCTGCACGGTGATCTGGGAATGATCAGAGCTGGAGATGTGGTAATTGCGGTTTCCAACAGTGGTGAGACAGATGAGGTGATTTCTTTACTTCCTTCTTTAAGGAGAATAGGAGTTAGCCTGATTGCTCTGACAGGTGGCAGTAAATCAACACTGGCTGAACACGCTGATTTAGTGCTCAAGGCAGATGTGATTACAGAAGCCTGTCCCCACAACCTGGCACCAACAGCAAGCACAACAGCCGCTTTAGCCCTGGGTGATGCGCTGGCAATTGCCCTATCTTCTTATTATGGATTTACTCCTGAGGATTTTGCCCTTTATCATCCTGGTGGTTCTTTAGGTCGGAAACTTTTAACTAAGGTTAAAGATGTGACCAAAATTAGGGAGCAGAATCCGGTGGTGGATATAGAAACCACAGTCCGAAAGGCATTATTTAAAATGACCAAAAGTCGGATGGGATCAACTTCGATCGTTGATCAGTCGGGTAAGCTTAAGGGGATCATAACTGATGGTGATATTCGCCGTCTTCTGGAGAAATCTGCTGATTTTATTGACCGACCGGTAAAAGACTATATGACAGTAGATCCAATATCTATTGCACCTGACAGACTGGCAGCCGAGGCGCTGCAGATTATGGAATCAAAAGAGATCAATGACCTGCCGGTTGTGGAAAACGGAAAGCCGGTTGCAATGCTTAACTTCCAGGATCTGCTGCGGGCAAAGGTTTTTTAATTATGATTAATAAAAGAGGTTAAAAATGAAGGATAAACTAAGTATTTATATATATAATATTTTTAGATTTCTGCTTAAAAAGCTGCCTCCGACTGCAGGTAAATATCTGGGGAGCTTGATTGCCTTTTTAGCCTATTTAATGACACCTGAGAGGCGCGAACACTCTCGTTTAAATTTAATGCAGGCTTTAAATTTGAGTAAAAAAGAATCGAAGAAAATGATAAAAAAGGTGTACAGAAATCTGGGTTATGATTTTGCGGAATTTTTGATGGAAGATAACTTCAGTGAAAGTGATATTGATCTGATGGTGGAATTTGAAGGTCTGGACTATCTAGAGCAGGCACTTGCAGAAGAAAAAGGGGTTATTCTTTATACTGCTCATCTGGGAAACTGGGAGCTTCTGGGAGCCGTGCTGGCTCTTAAGGGTTATAAAATAAATTCTATTGCCCGGGAACAGAATAATTCACTCTTTGATCAGAAAATTAATCAGATAAGGCGCGGGATTGGGATTGGGATTATTCCAAAAGGACTGGCAGTAAGACAGGTATTTAAGAAGCTAAAGGATAATCAAATTGTAGCAATTTTAGGTGATCAGGATGCCCGCGAAAGCGGCTGGAAACTTAAGTTTTTTGGCAGAGATGCT
Organism: Halanaerobium sp.; assembly: GCA_046540295.1. Classification (GTDB taxonomy): domain Bacteria; phylum Bacillota; class Halanaerobiia; order Halanaerobiales; family Halanaerobiaceae; genus Halanaerobium. The sequence goes on along the minus strand of JBKHFK010000038.1, from coordinate 2,631 downwards.
TCTACATATGCAGGGGCGGTACAATTTGCTCAGCGAACAGGGGCACCAATTGTTCCTCTGTTTTTTCACAGAAAGGGCTGGCTGGAGCATAAATTAAAGGCTTATCCAGCTCGTAAAATTAAGCAAAATGCTTCAGAAGCGGAGTTGAAGTCAGAACTGCAGTCACTGCTGGAGCTGACCGAAGAGGAAATAAAAAAAGAACCTGCTGACTGGATGTGGCTCCATAAACGCTGGAAAACTTTTAGTTAAGACAGAATTTTTCTTTATTTATCATAATATGTGAGGACTGAAGGGGGAAGAAAGATGTATTTTATTTATAATTTATTATTGTCTCTGCTGACAGTTTTTTTACTTCCCTATTATTATTTTAAAAGCAAAAAAAGTGGTGAAAAACTTAATTTAAGAGAGCGCTTTGCTTTTTATAATCAAAATTTAGATCTGTTATTTCCTGCTCCCAGAGTTATCTGGATTCAGGCTGCTTCTGCCGGAGAGACTCTGGCAGCTCAGAAATTAACAGCTGAGATCAGAAAAAAGTATCCTGAGGCAAGGATTATTTTTTCAACAATGACAGCCAGTGGTAAAAATCTGGCTAAAAAGAAAATTGAAGGAGCAGATTTAATTATTTACCTTCCCTTTGATTTAAACTGGGTTGTAAAAAGGGCTGTTAAAATCTTTCAACCTGATCTATTTATTATGATTGAGACTGAGCTCTGGCCGAATTTAATTAAAGCTCTGGATGAACAGGGCACACAGATTATGCTGGCCAGTGGTCGGATCAGTGATGATTCTTTTGGGCAGTATAAATATCTGGGCTCACTGTTAGAGGATATGCTGAAGCGAGTTGATGTTTTCAGTATGCAGCATCAGGAAGCGGCAGCAAAAATTAAAAAGCTGGGTGCCCCGGAGGACCACATCTGTATTAACGGCAACTTAAAATATGATATTGACCTTAATCCCCCGGCCAAAGAAGAGTATATTCAAAAAAGAAGGCTTTTTCAAATCAGGGATGAGACAAAAGTTATTGTAGCCGGCAGTACTCATCAGGGTGAAGAGGAGATTATATTAAATCTCTATCAGCAGCTTAAAGGTGATTTTGAAAAGCTAAAAATTTTACTTGCACCCCGTTATGTTGAGCGGAGAGAAGAACTGCTGGAACTCTGTCGAGAAAAGGGTCTGGCGGCTGCCTTATATTCGGAACTGAAAAAGAACGAAGTTCAGCTGGCAGAAGATACTGATATAATAATTGTTGATACAATGGGAGAACTGTCAGATTTATATTATTATGCAGATTTAATTTTTATAGGTGGTTCTTTAATTGACCGTGGTGGACACAATGTGATCGAAGCTGCTGCCAGAGCCAGACTTGTATTATTTGGAGAGAGTATGTATAATTTCAAAGAAGAAAGAGATTTTCTGCTGGAGAATGAAGTGGCTTTTGAAATTAAAAATGCTGATGATTTTTTTGAAAAAGCATATCAGCTGCTGGCAAATGATCAGTTTAGAAAACAGAAGGCCGAAGAGGCAGCTAAATTGATTGATCAAAATCGGGGCTCGGTAAAAAAACAGCTGCAGCTGGTTGATGTTCTGTTAGAGCAGGGAGTAGATTATAATGCTGGATAAGAAAGCAGAGAAAATTCTGGTCACAAGATTAAGTGCAATTGGAGATGTGGTTCATGCTTTACCGGTGGCCTATGCATTAAGACAGAAATATCCCGGGGCAAAAATTGACTGGCTGGTGGAAGCTAAAGCCTATCCACTGGTTAAATTAAATCCATATCTGGATGAGGTTATTCTGCTGCCGCGAAAAGAGTGGCGGAAGATGCTGAGCAGTGATGTGCTGGGTACAGTAAAATCATTTTTTTCCTTTTTCAAAAAGATGAAGCAGAAAAATTATGATATAAATCTTGATCTACACGGATTGTTTAAGAGTTCATTAAGTGGTTTTTTGTCAAAACCCGGCCTGAGGATGGGGCCGGCTGACGGTCGGGAGTTGAGCACATTATTTTATCAGGCAAAAATTGATATTCCAGACCAAAAAATGCATAAGGTTGAACGCAATCTTCATCTGGCATCTGCTCTGGGTGCTGAAACTGATGAGGTAAATTATGGTCTTAAAATGACTCCGGTGATTAAAAGTAGAGTCAGCCGTCTATTTGAGGCAGAGGCTGTTGCGGAGAATAAAAAATTAATTGTTATCAATCCTTTTACGACCTGGGAGTCTAAAAACTGGTTTTTGGAGCGCTATTTTCAGCTGGCTAATGAATTAATTGAAGCTGGTTATTTTGTTATTTTTACAGGCGGCAGATCTGAAAGAGAAGCTATTGATAATTTTATAGCTGTTGAAGAAGACCATTACAGCAATCTGGCCGGAAAAACTGATCTGGAGGAGCTGACCGAAATTTATAATCGAGCTTCTCTGTATATAGGTGGAGATACTGGACCAACTCATCTGGCGGCAGCAGTTGAACTGCCTGTGATTTCGCTAATGGGACCAACTGATCCGGAGACTCATGGACCCTATGGTGAGGGACATACAGTGATTCAGGATAATAGTCTGGAATGTATCCGCTGCTGGGATAAACACTGCAGCCGGAAAATGCAGTGCATGAAGTCGATAAGTGTTGAACAGGT
>JBKHFK010000037.1:0-10989 GCA_046540295.1 Halanaerobium sp. | reverse complement strand
GGGCAGAAATCGAAAGCAGGGAAAAAAATGGAGGTCAGGTTCATTATCTTGCTTTTTTCCCAAAAATAAAACAGATTAAAAATTTCAGTAAGACAATGAATAATTATATCACTAACATTACTCTGAGTTCTCAGGCTGCAAGTCTGACCGGAAAAGAACTGCTAAAAATTGTTGATTATCACGGTGGAATAATGATTCCGGCTCATATATTTACCCCACATAAAAGCTTTTACGGCAGAGCATTTAGCAGTTACAGCCAGCTTTTTACAGATTCTGAATGGGATAAAATCCCGGCAGTTGAGCTTGGTTTAAGTGCAGATACTGAGATGGCAGATCTGCTGCCTGAATTAAGGGACAAAACTTTTCTGAGCAATTCTGATGCCCATTCTCTTCCTAAAATTGCTAGAGAATATAATATCCTGGAACTTGAGGCTTTAAATTTTAGATCAGTACTTAAGGCTTTAAAGAGAAAATCTGGAGCTAAAGTCAGCAAAAATTATGGCTTAAATCCAGAACTGGGCAAATATCACCGCTCCCACTGTGAGAGCTGTGAAAAAACTTTTTCCGGTAAAAAAGCAGTTTTACAGTGTCCGGAATGTGGTTCCAAAAAATTAGTTGTCGGGGTTAAGGATCGAATTCTGGAGATTGCAGAAAATAAGTTTCCCCAGCATCCTGACCACAGACCAGAATATATCTATCAGGTACCACTTTTAGATATCCCCGGTATTGGCAAAAAAACTGCTGCCAGAATTTTTAAAGAATGTGGTACAGAAATGGATGTTATCCATAAATTGACTCAGGCTGAATTAAAAGATTGTCTGAGCAGCAGAGTTTTTAAGAAAATAAAGAGAGCCCGTGAGCATGATTTCAGTTTTCAAGCAGGTGGTGGTGGAAACTACGGCAGAGTTGTTTTTTAAATTTGTTTGAAAATATAAAAAGAAAAAGAAGGAAAAATCATGGCAGATAGTAAGTTAAATAAATATGTATCAGCAGAACAGCTGGACTATCCGGCTTCATTTAAAAAGCATTTGATAAAATACAAAGCATTTGATAAAAAAATAGGAGGAACAATTCATCTGGCTCTGGGAAGAAGTTATCCGGAAACAGGTGGTCAAAATATTTAAACAATTCACTGGGATCTGCTCAGTGATATGAAAGACGGTGGAGAAGTTTCAAATGAGATTTCTTTATATTTTAGAAAATCAGATAAATTCATAAAAATTACTAAGTTGGAGGTTATAATTATGCTTGAAGATATTAAAAATAATGCTCAAATTATTGCGGAAAAACTGGATTATAAACCGGAGATTGGACTTATTTTGGGTTCTGGACTCGGTGTGATGGCTGAGGAAATTGAAAAACCTGTTTATATAGACTATGGTGAACTGAATAATTTTCCTATTTCTACAGTTGAGGGCCATACCGGTCGCTTTGTAATCGGTGAACTGGAGGGCAAAAAGGTGATTGCCATGCAGGGAAGAACTCATTATTATGAGGGTTATTCCATGCAGGAACTGGTAATGCCGGTTAGAATTATGAAAGAAGTTGGAATTGAAAAATTAATTTTAACCAACGCTGCAGGTGGAGTTAACGAAGAATTTTCTGCCGGTGAATTTATGATTATCTCTGACCACATAAACTTAATGGGAGATAATCCATTAATTGGTGAAAATTATGATGAATTTGGTCCCCGCTTTCCTGACATGTCAGAGGCCTATAATCAGGAACTGATTGAGGTTGCCGAAAATGTGGCCAGAGAAAACGGAATTTTAACCCGGAAAGGAATTTATGCTGCTGAATCAGGTCCCAGTTATGAAACTCCAGCTGAAATTAAGTTTTTGAGGACAATTGGCGCTGATGCAGTTGGAATGTCAACTGTTCCAGAAGTAATTGCTGCCAACCATATGGGGCTAGGAATCGTTGGAGTTTCCTGTATTACAAATATGGCAGCAGGTGTACTCCCTCAGCCGCTTGCTCACAAAGAGGTTGTAGAAATTGCTGAAAAAGTAAGACCTGATTTTATTAAATTAATGAGAGGTATTATTAAAAATATCTAGCTGGAGGGTTTAATAATGCGTGCATATGATATAATATATAAAAAAAGAGAAGGACAAAAATTAAATAAAGAAGAACTGGAATTTTTGATTAAGGGTTATGTTGAAGGTGAGATTCCGGACTACCAGATGTCTGCCTGGTCGATGGCAGTTTATTTTCAGGGAATGGATGCTGAAGAAACTGCAAATTTAACGATGCTGATGGCTGAATCAGGAGATATGATTGATTTAAGTTCAATTAAGGGTATTAAGGTTGATAAGCACAGTACAGGGGGAGTTGGAGATACAACAACCCTTATTTTAGCACCTTTAGTCGCTTCTGCCGGAATACCTGTAGCTAAAATGTCAGGTCGCGGTCTGGGACATACCGGTGGTACAATTGATAAATTAGAATCAATACCAAGTTTTAATACCTCTCTTACCCGTGAGAAGTTTTTTGATAATGTTAATCAGCATGGTGCTGCAGTTGTGGGTCAGACAGGTAATCTAACTCCCGCTGATAAAAAGCTCTATGCTTTAAGAGATGTGACAGCTACAGTGGAGTCGATTCCCCTGATTGCAAGCAGTATTATGAGTAAAAAACTTGCCGGTGGTGCAGATGCAATTGTGCTTGATGTAAAAACAGGTAATGGAGCTTTTATGAAAGATTTTGATCAGGCAAAAAAACTGGCAGAGGCAATGGTTGCAATTGGAAAAGAGGTAGGCAGAGATACTGCAGCTTATATAACCGACATGAACCAGCCGCTGGGCTGTGCTGTTGGTAATGCACTTGAGGTTAAAGAGGCAATTAAAACTCTTAAAGGAAAAGGACCTGAAGATTTAACAGAGCTCTGTATTGAGCTGGGTTCAGGAATGCTGCAGCTGGCAGGAAAAGTTAAAGATAGAGCTGAGGGCAAAGAAATTTTAAAAGAAAACTTAAAAAATGGTAAAGCCTTAGACAAATTTGCGGAGATGATTACTGCTCAGGGTGGTAATGCGACCGTTGTTGAGGATTTATCCCTGCTGCCGACTGCTGATAATAAACTTGAAGTTAAAGCAGAAAAGGCAGGCTATGTTTCTCAGATTAAAGCTCTGGATGTGGGTTTATCAGCAATGATTCTGGGAGCCGGCCGTGAAAATAAAGATTCTCAGATTGATCCTGCTGTTGGCTTAGAACTGAAGAAAAAAACAGCAGACCAGGTCAGAAAAGGTGATACTCTGGCAGTACTTTATTATAATAATAATAAAAATTTAAAAGAAGCAGAACAAAAACTATTAGACGCTTTTAGAATTACTAAAAAAAAGAAAGATACAAATAAATTAATATATGAGATAATTAAATAAGTAAATAAATTTTGAGGTGAGTTTATGACTATTTTTAATGGTGAGCGTCTGGAGACTGAATTATTTCAGTTAGACAGAGAAAGAATGGCAGATGGCTGGTATTCAGATGTTTATTTTCGGAATATTGCCGGTATTTTAACCGCTCTATCTGAAGAAGGCTATCAGTTTGAAGGACAGGATATTGGGAATATCGAGGTCGAAATGCAGATTTTTCCCAGGCGCCAGCCATTTTGTATACTTGGTGGAATCGATGAAGCACTTTCAATTTTAAAAACTGCCGCCGGTTATAAAGATCAGTCCGGTAATTTTGTGAATACTGCTTCTAATTTAGAAGTAGAAGCCTGTCAGGATGGGGAAAAAGTATATTATAAAGGTAATCCACATAATGTTGATCCTGTGATTAAAATTAGAGGCCGCTATCGTGATTTTTCGATTCTGGAAACTCCAATTCTGGGATCTCTAACAGAGGCTTCCCGAATTGCAACCAATGTTTATCAGGTTATGGTGGCAGCCAGAGGTAAGGATATACTCTTTTTTCCAGCCCGATTTACCCATTATAAATCTCAGGCAATGCATGGATATGCCTATTCACTGGGGGTTAATGCCTATAATACTGAATACGGAACCAACACCCAGCGCTTTATTTCTACAGATGAACAGGGAGCCTGGTGGGGTGGAAAAGGTGGTGGAACAATCAGCCATTCCTATGTAGCCTCATTTTTAGGTGATACAGCGGAGGCAATGCTGCAGTTCTGCCGTTTAATGCCCCTTGATGTCAACAGAATTGCTCTGGTTGATTTTGACAATGACTGTGTTAATACCAGTTTAAAGGTTTTAAAGGTGATGTTTGATAAATATCTCAGTTTATTAAAAGCTGACAGTGAAAAAGAAGCAAAAAAATATAAACTTTTTGGAGTAAGACCTGATAATTCTTCTGATCTGCGGGATAAAAGTGTTGAACCTCTCGGTAAAAAAGAGCTGGATAATGGAGTTAATGCCCGACTTATTTTCAATCTGCGCCGGGCTCTGGATAAAGCTTATCAGGACTGGGATTTAAGACCTGAAGATTTAGAAATTGCTAAAAATTACTGTCAGGAAGTAAAAATTATTGCAACCGGTGGTTTTAACCCCGAAAAAATTGATCGTTTTGAATCATCTCAGGTGCCTGTTGATATTTATGGAGTCGGCAGCTGGCTTTTATCAAACTGTTCCTGTGAGGGGACAAAAAATGACTTTACTGCAGATGTAGTGAGGGTTAAATTTGATGGAGAATGGATTGATCTGGCAAAAGTTGGCCGCTCAGCCGCAGATAATCCAAAGCTGAAACCGATTGAGCTCAGTCAAATTGACTAAAAACTAAAATTACAATTATAATTAGGCTGTCTCAACTGAGGCAGTCTTTTAAAGTGGTGACTATAATGAAAACTAATAATAATTTATTAAATAAGCTTCTTAATTCAATGGCAGAAGAATATTTTAGCTATAATGACCAGATCATTAAAGTTAATAATTTAAAGGAAGTTGATTTCAAAAAAATTGCTTTAAGAATTGATGAAGAAGATCAGAGATACTATGTTGAAAATAATTATCTAATCGATGATGATAATATATATTTCAATAAAGAGAGTGTTAATCTAATAAAATATAAAATTCAGTTTTTAGGAAAAATTAAGTCTGGAGAACATCAGCTTCCTACCAATGATAATTATAGATATCAGAGTTTGAGTATTGATCTGGATAAGGGGCTGGATTTATTAAAAAAATACCGAAAAAACAATCATAATCAGGCTTCATTTTTACACTACAAATCAAATTTGTTAAAAGAACTGCCTGCTGAAAGGAGAAAACTGCTTTTAAAACTTGCGGCTGAAGCAGCAGAGCTGGGCTATAATCTTTATCTGGTTGGGGGCCAGGTTAGAGATTTGTTAATTAATCTACCTTTAAATAAGGATTTAGATCTACTGCTGGAAGGAGATTTAAAAGATTTTTTTGCACATCTAGCTGAAAAATATGGATATGAATATGATTATAATAATAAATTTTCTACAGGTTTTTTGCACAATGAATACGGATATTCGATTGATATAGCAAGCTGTAGAGAAGAAAAATATCACTTTCCGGGCTCACTTCCCTTAGTGGAGAAAGCTGATCTTTTTTCTGATCTCTTTCGGCGTGATTTTACAATTAATACTCTGGTTATTGATCTTCATCCAGAACGAAAGGGAATACTGTATGATTTTTTTGGGGGCTTAAATGATCTAAAAAATGGGATTTTAAAGGTTCTCCACAATTACAGTTTTCGCGATGATCCTTTACGAATTTTAAGAGGAATTCGTTTTCAAACTTTAAAAGACTTTAAATTAAGTGCTGAAACTGTGGAATTGAGCAGGCGCTCTTTAAAAAACTATGATTACCATAAACTTGCTGTAGAGCGAGTATTTACTGAACTGGCATATTTATTTGATGCCCAAAAAGATATTTCTCAATTTTCTTCGATACTTTTAAATCAGATACCTGTTTTGAAACTGATTAAGGACAACTTTGAACTTGACAGCAAAAGAGATGCAGCTTTTCTAAAAGGAGAAAAACTTCTCGCTCTAAGTCGAGAAAAAGGTCTGGAAGTTAACCATTTCCTTGTCAGATTAATGATTTTGTTCTATAATAATAGAGAAAGTGTAATTAAGTCCTGGCCGCTTTCAATTCCGGAAAAGAAGACCTTTGTCCATAAAAACTGGGAAGAGTTAAATCCTTCAGTTTTTGATCTTAAAGATCCGGCTCTAAGGTTCAGAGAATTTGAAGATTATCAGGCCGAAGAGTTAATGATGTTTACTGTTAATAATTTTAAGCAGGAATATGTAGAAGAAATTTTTAATCACCTGCAGTTGAGAGAAGAAATCAGAATTCCAGTTTCCGGTCATGACCTTTTAGAGATGGGAATCAAAGAAGGACCAGAAATTAAGGAATATTTACTGGAAGTTCGAGACCAGATTCTGCGCAGGCAGATCAGCAGTCGCGAGCAGGCTTTAGAATATTTAAAAGAGATTATATAATCTAATATTTAATTTAGTGAGAGGTGAAATAATGAATACAGTTTATGAATTACTTTTATTAATACCGGTGCTTTTACTCTCTTTGTCGCTGCATGAGTTTATGCACGGTTATGTTTCATATAAATTAGGTGATCCAACTCCAAAATCCCGGGGGAGATTAACTTTAAACCCTCTGGCACATCTTGATCCAATTGGCAGCCTGGTTTTGATTTTAACCAGACGCTTTGGCTGGGCCAAACCGGTGCCGATTAATCCCAATTATTATAAGAATCCAAGACAGGGGATGATGCTGGTCAGTCTGGCCGGCCCGGGATCCAATTTTTTTCTGGCAGCTGTTTTTGCTTTAATTGCAAGGGTTATTGTTTATTTTAGTTCAGCCAGTTTATATCAGCTGCAGCTTGCAGGTTACGGCAGCCTGGTGCAGACTTTCTTTGTTTTTTTTCAGCTGGCTATAATTATTAATTTAAGTCTTGGCTTTTTTAATCTGCTGCCTGTGCCACCACTGGATGGATCCAAGATTTTGATGGGAGTTTTACCACCTAAATTTGATAAATATATCCGCAAATTAGAGGGACCATATGGGATGATTTTATTACTGCTTCTGGCCTATACAGGTATTCTCTGGGCTATTATTGGTCCACTGGTAAATACAATGTACAGTATATTACTGTAGGAGAAAGAGGTTAACTTATGGATTACAAACTTGTACTGGATGACTTTGAGGGACCACTTGAACTCTTATACCAGCTGGTTAAAAAAAATGAAATTAAGATCAGTGAGCTTTCACTTGCCAGGATTACGGATCAGTATCTTAGTTATTTAGACCAGATGCGGGAATTTGATATTGATCTCGCAAGTGAATTTTTAATTATTGCTGCCGAACTGATTGAAATTAAAATTAAAGCCCTGCTGCCAGAGGAAGTAGAGCAGGAGGAAGAGGAGAGTGAACACGAATTGAATACCCGCCTGAGGGAATATGAGTTATTTAAAAATATTGCTCAGATGTTAAAAGAGTGGGAAGAAGAGGCAGGTAATCGCTATCAGGCTCAGGTGGATATTGAAGAATTAATGCCGGAGAGGCTTCAGGTTGATTTAGAAATTTCAGCTTCTAAATTATATGAAATGGTAGTCCAGGCTCTAACTGCGGAAAAAGAAGAGGAAACAGAGGTCTTGAGAAATCCTAAACTTGAGTATTTAAAAGAGGAAAAGTTTAATATCCGCAATAAAATAAGAGATATTTTAAAAGATATCAGGCAGGTTAATCAGGAAATTTCTTTTTTTAATTTAATAAAAGAGGAAGATAATCAGCTGGAAATTGTAGTCAGTCTGCTGGCATTGCTGGAGCTGATGAAGAGAAAAAGAATCAGGGTAGTTCAGGAAAATAATTTTTCGGATATCAGAATCAGTATGGAAAGGTGATTTGATGAGCAAAGATAAGATAAGTTATCTCAGTAATAAGCGGAGAGAAAAAGAGCAGAAAATACTTGATAATCTGGGATTTGAAGACTTAAAACCAAAGGATATTGCTCTGGTAGAAGCCCTTATTTTCAGCAGCAAAAAAAAGCTGCCCCGGAAAGTGATTAAGGAAATAACTGCTTTCTCGGAGGAAAAACTGGAAAGAATTATTATTTATTTAGAAAAGAAGTATCAGGGAGTTGAATTTGGAATACAGCTTAAAGAGTACAATGACAGTTTTCTATTTCAGACCAAAAAAGAGTTTGCTTCTGAGATTGAGCAGTTATTTGATATAACCAGGGTTTCTTCTCTTTCTACTGCTTCGATGGAAACACTGGCTATAATAGCCTACAGACAGCCGGTAACCCGCTCAGAAATAGAAGAGATTAGAGGAGTTAGTGTGGAAAGAACTCTGACTACTTTAAGCAAATATGAGTTAATAGAAGAAGTGGGCAGAAAAGAAACTATTGGTAATCCAATTATTTATGGAACAACAGATCAGTTTTTGGAATATCTGGATATTGAAGATTTGAGCGAGCTGCCCGAAATTGAAAGGGTAGAAAAATTATTTGCAGAAGAAATTGAAGAGGCAGCAGAAAAAGCTGCTGAAGAGAAAACAGAAGAGATTGAAAAATCAAGTTAAAAAACCAATTAAAGTATTATGATTTTGAGGTGAAAAAATGGAGAGACTGCAGAAAGTTATGGCTCATGCAGGAGTTGCTTCCCGCAGAAAGTCAGAAGAAATTATTGCAGAAGGAAGAGTTAAAGTTAATGGAGAAACTGTTACAGAGATGGGATTTAAGGTTGATCCTGATCAGGATGAGATAGTTGTTGACGGTGAAGTTATTAGTGAAGAAAAGAAAAGATATATTTTATTAAATAAACCTGAGGGTTATATTACCACAGTTTCAGATCCGGAAGGACGTCCAACAGTTATGGATTTAATTCCTGACCTAAAACAGCGGCTCTATCCTGCCGGGAGATTAGATTATGACAGTTCCGGGCTTTTAATCATGACCAATGATGGTGATCTAACTTATAAGTTAACACATCCTAAAAAAGAAGTTGATAAAAAATATAGAGTTTTAGCAGAAGGTGAGTTAAGAGAGGAAGATTTTGATAAATTTGAAGCGGGGATGGTAATTGACGGGCAGAAAACAGCTCCGGCTAAAATTTCAAATGTAAGTTATCATGATCAAAAAACTCAATTTGATATTGTAATCCATGAAGGGAGAAACAGACAGGTCAGAAGAATGGCAAAAATAGCAGGATTTCCTGTAATTTCACTTAAAAGAACAGCCTTTGCCTTTTTAACACTGAAAGGGGTCAGGGAAGGAGAATTTAGATATCTCAGTGATCGGGAAGTAAAAAAATTAAAAAAGATGCTTTAATTTTGCCAGTAAAGAAGGAATAATTCTTTTGATCAAGAATTAAATAAATAGCTGTTTAAATATTCTCAAGATTATTCTTATAATCCTGAAGATTCTCCACCTATTTTAGAAGAAATATTATAATGAATTTTGAGGGGAGTTAAATTATTTATGGAAGAGTTAAAGGTTTCGTCACATTCTGATCCAAAAGCTGTTGCCGGTGCTTTAGCAGCAGTAATCAGAGAAGAAAAAAAGGTTGAATTACAGGCAGTAGGAGCCGGAGCCGTCAATCAGACTATTAAAGCAATTGCGATTTCCAGGGGCTATGTTGCACCAAATGGAATGGATCTAATAATGATTCCTGCATTTGCTGAAATTGAAATCGATGGGGAAGAAAGAACAGCTATTAAATTTTTTGTAGAACCAAGATAAATCACGATTTATTAAAGCCTATCCGTGAGGGTAGGTTTTTAAATGTAAAATCAGGCTAATTGTGAGGTTGGTGATTAATATTTTTTTAAAAAAGATTAGACTCAAGGGATTTAAATCCTTTGCCAGTAAAACTGATATAGAGATTGAAGAAAATATAACAGCTGTGGTCGGCCCAAATGGCAGTGGTAAGAGTAATATTGTAGATGCTATCCGCTGGGTTTTGGGAGAGCAGAGTGCCAAAAATTTGCGCGGAAGCAGAATGGCTGATATTATATTTTCCGGTAGTGAAGAATTGAATGCCAAAAAGAAGGCCAGTGTAACCCTCTTTTTTGATAATTCAAATGGCGAACTGCCGGTTGAAGGAAATGAGCTGACCTTAGGTCGTGAAGTAAGAGATGACGGCCGCAGTGATTATTTAATTAATGGTGCTTCCTGCCGGCTTAAGGATATTGAGATGCTTTTAATGGACAGTGGTCTCGGCAGTGATGGCTATTCAATAGTTGGTCAGGGTAGAATCGACTCGATTATCAAATCAAAACCGGATAAGATGCGCCTCTTTTTTGAGGAGGCAGCAGGTATTATGAAGCATAAATCCCGGAAAGAGGAAGCAGAGAAAAGACTGGAAAATACCAATCATGATTTAAATCGAATCCATGACCTGGTTGATGAACTGGAAAAGCGTCATGATCCTTTAAAAAAAGCAGCAGAAAAGGCTAAAAAGTATAAAGGCTATAAAAATGAGCTTACAGACCTGGAGCTCAGCCTCTTAAATAAAAAGTGGAAGCAGCATTCAGCAGAATTTAAAAAGCTGAGCAGCAGCAGAGAAACTGCAGAAAAAAAGCTTAATGAAAAAGAAAGCAGCTATAATGCACTTTCCGACCAGCTGGATAATGCTAAAGATAAACTAAAAGCATTAAAAAATGAAAAAGAAGAAGTAAGTAATCGATATTTTCAGAATCAGAACAAGGTCAACGAAATTAATAATAACCTTAATGTAATGGAAGAGCGAAAAAACAATTACATAGAAAATAGGAAAAGTTTAAAGAAAAAAATTTCCAAACTCAAAGAAAACTATAAGCAGCAGGAAAAGGGAGTTAAAAAAGCTGAACAAAACTTTAAAGTGATAAATTCTGATCAGCAGAATATAAAAAATGAAATTGAAAATTTAAAAAATAAGATTGCTCAGAACAGAAAACAGATTAAATCTCTCAAGGAGGAAATAGATCTTAAGAAAAATAAAATTGAGGCAAAAGAAAAAGAAATTCAGGCGGAGAATTCTGCTTTAGAGAGGTTAAAAGAAAGGGT
>JBKHFK010000036.1:0-11159 GCA_046540295.1 Halanaerobium sp. | reverse complement strand
TACGCTTGTCAATTAAAATAGCCATAATTGTAGAATCATTCATTAAAATCACTCCCTATTAATTATAGTTAAAAAGATCACTATTATAATATTTATCCATATTCAGCAAATTTCCTTTAAAAAATGTTTGAGTAAAAATAAAACTAATTTGTTTGACTTCCGAACAAATTTAAATTATAATTAAAGTGAAAGAAAATTTAGCTTTTAAAATAAATATTCAGAAAATAAAAATAATTAAATATATAATCTGCAAAGAAGGGAAAAAGATGGAAGCAAAAGAAGGTAAAAAAATTTTTGGCTGGTCCGGCCCGGCTGCCGGAGCAGCGATTTTTCGAATAATTAAAGAGATTGGCCCACTTTCGCGGACAGAGATAGTAAAACAGACTGGTTTGTCAAAATCAACCGTCAGTGTCCATACCAGAAAACTATTAGAGATGGGCCTGATTAAAAAAGAAAAAGAAAAAAATGGCTCTGTCGGCAGTGTGGGGAGAAATCGGCAGCTGCTTAAATTTGCCAAGGATAATGGTTATATTATTGCCATTGATCTTGGAGCTACCAGTCTAAATGTTGGGCTCTGCAATTTAGATGCTGAGATTATTGAAATGAAAATGAATGATATTTTAGTCAACAATGGTCCCCAAAAAATTATGAATAAAATTGACCGGCTAATTGCAGAACTTTTAGAAACAAATCAGCTTGATCAAAAAAAGATTTTTGGAATTGGAATGGGAGTTCCGGGTCCGGTTGAATTTTCAAAGGGGCTGCCGGTCTCACCACCGATTATGCCCGGCTGGCATCTCAGTCCTCTTAAAAAGATTTTGCAGGAGAAATATAACTGTCCTGCCTTTATTGACAATGATGTTAATGTAATGGCAGTGGGAGAAAAACATGCAGGGCTGGCTCAGGATGTTGCCAATTTTATTTTTATTAAAATTGGTACCGGAATTGGAGCCGGTATTATCTGTGAAGATAAGCTTTACCGGGGCTCAAAAGGCTGTGCCGGAGATATAGGCCATATTGGTATTGAGGGTGAGGAAGAATTATGTCCCTGTGGTAATCGAGGCTGTCTGGAAATTGTAGCTGCCGGTCCGGCAATTGCCAAAAAAGCAAAGGCAGCAGCTAAAAATAGGGAAAGTGAAATTCTTTTAAAAATTTTAAATAAAAAAGGAGATTTAACGGCTGAAGATGTGGGGCAGGCAGTTTTAAAAAATGATCTGGCTGCAGTTAACATAGTCAAAGACAGCGGCCAGAAAATCGGCCAGGTTGCTGCAAGACTGGTTAATTTCTATAATCCCTCTTTAATAATAATTGGAGGTGGAGTTGCTAAAATTGGCAATCATCTAATTTCTGCTATCAAGGAAGAAGTGCTGCGGCGCTCAACTTCGCTTGCTGTACAGGATTTGCGGATTGAATTATCACAAAAAAATGATGAGATTGCTGTCATTGGTGCTGCGGCTATGGCAGTTAATGAGATATATTCTCATGACAATGTAACTGAAATGATGTATTTAGATAATGGTAAAAATTAATTTTAGCTGAAGGAGGTGTAAATTTGGAAAGAATAATCGCTGTTAATTCAAATACCTATCACGGGTTTTCAATTTCAGAGGCGATCCGGGGGATCAAAGAGGCAGGTTTTAACTACATTGAACTTACTGCCACCAGGGGCTGGACAGAACATGTATTTCCGACAATGTCTTTAAATGAATTATATGAGGTTGAAGATCAGCTGGTTGAGGCAGGCTTAACTCCAATTTCCTTAAGCGGCCACACAAATTTAATGGATACAAATCGTATTGATGATTTTATTGCCAATATCCGGCTGGCCCACTTTTTTGGCTGTCAGTATATAATTTCATCAATTGGAGAAGCCCATCTGGAGGACCAGGCAGAGGTTTCAGACAGCAGGGTTGCTCAAAACATTAAAAATTTAATTCCCTATCTGGAAGATTATGGACTGATTTTAGGGCTGGAAAACCACGGCAATCATGGAACCGGCAGGCATTTAAAAGAGATTGTGGAGCTTATCGATTCTGAGCGGGTTGTAGTAAATTATGATACGGCAAATGCAATTTTTTATGGAGAAGAAAACCTTGATTTGGAGGCTGATTTAAAAAGTGCTGTCGATAAAGTCGGTCACATTCATTTAAAAGATAAAGCCGGTGCTCAAAGAGAATGGAATTTTCCGGCTTTGGGCAGAGGTAATATTAATTTTGAAGCACTTTTTCGGCTTTTAAAAGAAGAGGAAAACAACTCTCCTTTCAGTATCGAAATTGAATTTACTGAGGATGGTTCTCCGGCTCTGGCAGAGGTTAATCAGGCTGTTAAAGATTCCTATCAGTTTTTAAAAAAAGCAGGTTTTGAGATTTGATGCTGTGTAGACTGTGATTAAATTACTCTAAAAGTTTTAGTTTAAGCTTAAATGCAGGGGGTGAATAAATGCAGAAAATTGCCATTGTTGGTGTTGGGGGGATGGGAACTGTTCACTATCACAATTATCTTCAGCTTGAAAAAGCAGAAGTAAGAGCGGTTGTTGGTCCCTCTGAATCAGATCAGGAAAAGGCTGCTGAATGGGGGCTTAAAATTTATCCAACAATTAAGGAATTGCTGGAGTCAGAAGATATAGATATAGTTGATATCTGTACTCCGACCTTTCTTCATCCTGAACATGCCCTGAGAGCTTTGAATTATGGGAAAAATGTAATTATCGAAAAACCGATTGCCCTCCATCAAAAAGAAGCGGAGAAGATATTTGCTCTGGCAGCTGAAAAGGGGGCTCAGGTTTATGTAGGCCAGGTTCTGCATTTTACTAAAGAAGTAGAAATCTTAAAAGAAGCTGTTCAGAGTGAAAGGTATGGAAAGGTTCTGGATGCTTATTTTACCCGACTGACTGCTGCACCCGACTGGTCAGCAGGAGGCTGGCTCTTTGATAAAGAAAAAAGTGGCCTGCTGCCTTTTGATCTGCACATCCATGATCTGGACTTAATTGTCAGCCTGTTTGGTCCACCGGAGAACTACAGTTATACCGCTGCCGGAAGAGATAGGGCTGAGTTTAAGGAACATTACCGCTTCAATTATAATTTTGGTGATCTAAATGTAGGGGCAGAAGCAGCCTGGTATCATGCCGATTATCCCTTTACCAGCCGCTGGCGGGTCTATTTTGAAGAAGGTCTTTTAGTCAATGAAGATCAGCTGATTTTCTATCCGGCAGAGGGGAAGCCGGTTGAATTTGAGACTGAGGCTGAACCAAAAATCGAAACCGGAATTAATCTGCCGCCAACAGCCATGTTTTATAATGAACTTTCTCACTTTATTGATTGTGCAGAAGAGGGAATTCCTTCAGACAGGATTACAAAAGAGCAGTTAATTACCACAGTCGGGCTTTTAGAAAAAATAGGGGGATTACAAAGGAGATGATATAGCAAAATTAGAGTTTAATAAGGTCTTGAGATCAGATAAAGTTTTAAAGCTGCTGGGTGATTTACAGTCTATAGTCAAATAAAATAAAGGAGGAAATTTTCATGAAGAAAAGTTTAGTGCTTTTAGTTATGTTTTCTCTGCTTTTAACTCTGGTTTTTGCCGGTAGTGTTAGTGCTCAGGATAAGCATAAGGTTGGAATTCTGGCACCTGCAGTTACTCACGGCTGGGTTGCTGCTGTTGCCTATCATGCTGAAAACCGGGCTGAAGAACTTTCTGATGAGATAGATTATCGAATTCAGACCAGCAGTAATGCCTCTGAGATGACTTCTCAGCTTGATGACTTAAAAACCTGGGGAGCAGAGGCAATAGTTGCCTTTCCCCAGTGGACCGGAATGGAAACTCAAATTGAGATGGCAGTTCAGGAGGGAATTGAGGTAGTTAACTTTGATATCGAAATTGATGTAGATGGAGTCTATCGAGTAGCCGGTGATAACTATGATATGGGAGTTGAGGGAGCACACTATATAGCTGACAAGATTGGTGAAGAGGGAAAGGTTGTAATTCTTGAAGTACCTACTGCTGGCTCAGTTTCTGAACTCCGAAAAGAAGGATTTTTGGATACTGTTGAGGAAATTGGAGCAGACTATGAAATAGAGACCTATGCGACTAAGTTTACCAGAGAGGCCGGTTTAAATGATATGTCAGATATTTTAGTCAGACATGATGAGATAGATGCGGTATATTCAATGGATGATGAGACCTCAATAGGTGTCTTAAAAGCAATTGAAGAAGCCGACCGTGATGATATTAAAGTAGTAACCGGTGGTGGCGGTATGCAGGAATATTTCGAAATGATGCCCGAAAATGAAGATATCTGGATCCAGTCAGCACTTTATTCACCCGAAATGGTTAAGGATGCAGTTGACATGGCAGTAGATATTTTGGATGGAAAAGATGTGCCACAGGAAAAAATTATTCCGACAACTATAGTTGACCGCACAAATTACGAAGAATTCCTGGATGAAGATTCTCCATATTAAAGGCAAAAATAATTTCTCAAATAAACTGAGATTCAACTTAATTTCAACTGAAGTTCTGCTTTGAGAAATTAAATATTTAGTTAGGTCAGAGGTTATGGAAGCATAGCCTCTGACTTAAATTGATGGGGTGTGATTGAATGAAGATTGAAATGAATAAAATCTATAAAGCTTTTGGTGCTATTGAGGCTGTTAAGGATGTCTCTTTTTCAGTCAGTGGTGGAGAAGTAGTAGCCCTGATTGGAGAAAATGGTGCCGGCAAATCAACCCTGATGAATATTTTAGGAGGAGTACTGCCTGCCGACAGGGGGGAGATTTTAATTGATGGGAAAAAGGTTAAATTTAACCGTCCTGCTGACTCCTTAAGTGCCGGAATTGCTTTTATCCACCAGGAACTGAATCTGATCAATGATCTTCCTATCTATGAGAATATGTTTATTGGCCGGGAACTAAAGAAGAAGGGTGGAATTTTAGATTTAGAAAAAATGAGAGAAATGACCCAGCAGGTTTTTGATGAAATGGAAATTGAGCTTGATCCTAAAACAATGGTGGGTGATCTGGATACCTCTTATAAACAGATAGTCGAAATTTCGCGGGCAGTAATGATGGATGCCTCAATTATTATAATGGATGAGCCGACCACATCCCTTACAGATCAGGAGATTGAGCGGGTTTTTGAGATGATGGAGACTCTAAAAAAACAGAATGTGGGGATAGTTTTTATCTCTCATAAATTAAATGAGGTTATAGAATTCTGTGACCGCTATTCAGTTTTAAGAAATGGAGAACTGGTGGCTGAGGGTCAGGTTAAAAACGTTGATGCTGATCAGCTGGCCAGATCGATGGTGGGGCATGAGTTGAGAAATGAGTTATGGGAGAGAGAAGCTGAACCCGGGAAAGAGGTGCTGCGGGCAGAAAATTTAAGTTATAATAATGATTTTAAAAATATTTCATTTACTGTGCATCAGGGAGAAATTCTTGGAGTTACAGGGCTGCTTGGAGATGGCAGAAAGGAGCTCTTTCAGGCTATATTTGGGAAGGGTGAAATTGAATCAGGTAAACTTTATATCCATCAACAACAGGTGGAGATTAAAAACACCACCGAGGCCCTGAAAAAAGGGATAGGATATCTGCCCCGGGACCGCAAAGAAAACGGAATAATTAAGGATCTAAATATTTTTGAAAATGCTTCGATAGTAACCTGGCCTTTATTTGATAACTGGGGAATAATTGACAGAGAAAAACAGGAATCAAAGTTTGCAGAAGAGGTTAAACGGCTGAGGATTAAAATGGGAGACAAAAGTGATTCAATCAACAGTCTCTCCGGTGGAAATCAGCAGAAGATTGTCCTGGCCAAATGGTTAATTGCCAATCCGGATATTTTAATTCTGGATAATCCGACTCAGGGGGTTGATGTTGGAGCCAAAGAAGATATTTATGATATTATTTTAAAACTGGCAGAAGAAGATATTGCAGTTATAATTTTATCAAGTGAGGCAAAGGAGATAATCAGAATCTGTGATCGGGCTCTGGTAATGTATCATGGAGTGATTCAGGGTGAATTAAGGAGAGATCAGATGACCGAACATGAGATTATGAGGCTGGCTACAGGTGCCAGCTCCAATTCAGTGCAGGAGGGGGCAGAACATGCAAAAAGATAAAAAGCAGAGAACAGAACAGGGATTTAAGCAGTGGTTTATAAAAAAATGGTCATCAGAACCAATTTTTAGTACAGTTATTGCCCTGTTCGTAATGATAATTTTGCAGACTTTAAGTCTCGGTTTTAACTATGATTCCTTCGGCAGCTGGTTTTTTTCCTGGACTAATAACTGGATTAATATTTTGCGGAACAATGCTGGAGTAGGTCTGATTGCTCTCGGAATGTCTTTTGTTATCATGTCAGCTGGAATTGACCTCTCTGTAGGTTCCACACTGGTTGCAGTTGGTGCAGCTTTAATGATGCTGATTGATCGCGGGCCAAATGGAATTTTAATTAATCTGGGTATTGAAGGAATTCCGGCAATTTTAATCGCAGTTTTGATCTCACTGGCTTTTGGCTATTTTCTGGGCAATTTAAATGGAATTTTGATTACCAGAGGTGGAATCCCTCCATTTGTGGTAACTCTGGCAACAATGAAACTTTACCGGAGTGTAACTCAGCACTTTATGCAGGGCTATAACCCGCGGGTTCCTCTGGAATTTTTACCAATTTCTAATTATCAAATTGGTCGTTTTAGAATGATGCCCATTATTTACTGGCTTTTAATTGCAGCTGTACTTTACTTTATTTCAAAGCGGAGCACCTTTGGCCGCCAGATTATCGCAGTAGGATCCAATGAGCGCTCGGCCAATCTATCTGGAGTTAATGTTAAAAAGGTCAAAAGAAGAGTTTATGCAATTACCGGGCTTTTAGTTGCCTTTGCCGCTATTATTCAGGTTTCCCGAATTGGTTCCATGGATTATGCCAATGCCGGCAGTGGTTCTGAGATGGAAGCTATTGCAGCTGCTGTTGTTGGTGGAACCAGTATGAGTGGAGGTCGGGGTACAGTAGTCGGTACCCTCCTGGGTGTTTTAATTATTGCAGTGATGAATAATCTTTTAAATTTGATCGGAGTTCCGCCCTTCTTAAGAGAGGCCTTTAAGGGTTTAATATTAATTGGTGCAGTTTTAATGCAGAAAAAACAGGAGTCTTTTTAACTTTCAGAGAATTTTAATCTATTTGCTCAATTATTTATTAGGAAATAAAGAGTATGTTTCGATTTTAAAAAATGATCTAAGGAAGTGAAAATATGGCTAAACTAAGAGTCGGCATTATTGGTACTGGTTTTGTTGGCAGAGCACATGTTGAAGCTTTAAGGAGACTGGGTAATGTTGAGGTTACTGCAGTTGCAGCAAGTTCTCTCGAATCTTCTAAAAAAGCAGCAGCAGAACTTAATGTTCCCGGTTATTATGCAGATTATCAAAAGATGCTTAAAGAAGAGGATTTAGATGTAATTCATAACTGCACCCCAAATCACCTGCACTTTCCTGTTAATAAAGCCTTTTTAGAGGCAGGGGTCCATGTTTTCTCCGAAAAACCGCTGGTGATGAACAGCAGAGAAGGTAGAGAACTTTTAGAACTTATAAAAAACAAAAAAATTTATGCAGGAGTTAATTACAATTACCGCCATTATCCTCTGGTTAAAGAAATGCAGAATCAGCTGCAGAAGGAAGTGGGAGAGCTTTTTCATATTCAGGGACATTACTTACAGGACTGGATGCTTTTTAAAACTGATTACAGCTGGCGGGTTGATCCGGAAAAAGGTGGTAAGTCGAGAGTTGTAGCAGATATTGGTTCTCATTTCTGTGATTTGCTGCAGTATCTGACCGGTAAAAAAATAAGCAGATTGATTGCCAATACGAAAATTGTGCATCCGGAAAGAAAAAGACCACTTTCTGAACTAAAAAGCTTTGCTCAGAGTGATCAGGAAACAGAATACGAAAAATATGAAGTGCATACTGAAGACTATGCCTCTGTGCTTTTTGAGCTGGAAGATGGTACAGCCGGTAATTTTACAGTTTCCCAGGTAGATGCCGGACATAAAAACGATCTATTTATTGAAATCAGCGGCAGCAAAAAGAGTTTGAGCTGGTCTCAGGAAAATGCCAATCATTTATTTATCGGCCGCCGGGAAGAGGCCAATCAGGATTTAGTTCGGGACCCGGCTCTTTTAGAAGGAAAAGCAGCTGAGCGCTGTTATTATCCTGGCGGACATATTGAAGGCTGGTCAGAGGGTTTAAAAAATTCGATTAAAGACTTTTATGACTGTCTGCGGGAAAAGGGAGATCCTGCCGATTATGATTTTGCTACCTTTGCCGACGGCCAGCAGGAAGTAAAGATTACAGAGGCTATTTTAAAGAGCAGCCGGGAAGGAAAATGGGTGGAAGTAAAATGATTTTTTAAACTACAGATAAAGCGCGATTTATTTCAGGTGAAAATTTATTCAAAAAGATAAAATTAAAGGAGTGTGGAAAATGGGTCGTAAAGTAACTTTATTTACCGGACAGTGGGCAGATATGAAATTTGAAGAAATTGCTCAGACAGCAGGTGAAATCGGTTATGATGGACTGGAAATTGCCTGCTGGGGAGATCATTTAGATGTGCAGAAGGCGGCTGAGCAGAGTTCCTATGTAGAAGAAAAACTGGAGATTCTGGATAAATATAATCTTGGAGTCTGGGCTATCGGCAACCACCTTGCCGGACAGTGTGTGGGAGCACGTTATGATCCCCGACTTGACAACTTTGCTCCCGAAAAATATGCAGGTAAGCCGGAAGAAATTAGAAAATGGGCGGTCGAGGAAATGAAGCTGACAGCTCAGGCTGCCAGCAATCTGGGGGTGGATGTGGTTACAGGTTTTACCGGCTCTCCAATCTGGAAGTTTTTCTATTCTTTTCCCCAGACTACAGAGGAGATGGTCGAAGAGGGTTTTGATCAGATTGTTGAACTCTGGAACCCAATTCTTGATGTCTTTAAAGAAAATGAGGTTAAATTTGCTCTGGAGGTTCATCCAACTGAAATTGCCTTTGATTATCATACAACCCTGAAACTTTTGGAGAAGTTTGGCTGGCGGGCTGAATTTGGAATCAACTTTGACCCCAGTCACCTGATCTGGCAGGGATTGACGCCCCATCTCTTTTTAAGAGATTTTAGTGATCGGATCTACCATGTGCATATGAAGGATGCTGCTGTGACTTTAAACGGTAGAGAAAGTATTTTAGCTTCTCACCTGCCTTTTGGTAACCGCCATCGGGGCTGGGATTTTCGCTCGCTGGGCCATGGCGATATCGACTTTGATGAGATTATTAGAGAGTTAAACAAGATGAATTATACCGGCCCTCTATCTGTGGAGTGGGAAGACAGTGGGATGGATCGGATCTATGGAGCCCGGGAGGCACTAAACTTTGTTCGGGATATAGATTTTAAGCCTTCCGAACTGGCCTTTGATGATTCGATGGAAAAATAATTTTGCGTTTTGTACCCGGTACAAAAAACGATTTCGGGTACCCGGTACAAAAAGAAAGAGGTGAAAATTATGGCTGGAAATAAGAGATCTAATATCAAAAAAGGTTTGAAAGTTAAGGTTGTACAGAAAAAGGATCAGCGGAGTGGAAATTTGACAGAGGGGGTTGTTAAAAGAATTTTAACCAATTCAGCAACTCATCCACATGGAATTAAGGTAATGCTAGAAAGCGGAAAAGTTGGCAGAGTTAAAGAAATAATGGAATAATATTTCTAATGATTACCCATGTCGCTGTGATATGGGTAATTTTTTTAATTTTTACCCGGATAATATTTTAATGTATCAAAATTACCTGTATAATAAATTTAGCCTGGCATAAATATTTTAAAACTCTAACTTAAAGGATGATAAAATGCTGAATAAAATTAAAGATTATTTTCAAAAAATGAAGGACAAAAAAGCTTTTAAAGCAGGAATTGAAAAATTGGATAATGGTTATTACAAAGAAGCAGCAGATGTTTTAGAACCTCTGAAGGACAGCCCCCATCTCAATCAGGAAATGCTCTTTTTTAATCTGGCAGGAGCTTTAATCGGCCAGGATAAATTAAATAAAGGGGAAATGTACTTAAAAAAAGCAATTGAGATCGAAGCCGAGCAGGATTACCTCTGGGCCACCCTGGCTGAAGTAAATATCCTGCAGAAAAAGTGGGAGAGTGCCGAAAAAGCGATTAAAAAGGCACTGAAGCTGGAGCCGGAGAAAACAATTTATGAGACAAAAAAAGAAGTAATCTGCGGCAGTGAGGAACTGAAAGAAAACTATTTAAAGTACTTTAAGCTGCTTAAAGAATCGATAGAAGAACAGAAGCAGGAAAACTGGAAAAAGGCAGTGGAGCTTTTAGTTAAGGCAGTTGAACATTATGATAAAACCGGTTATGTCTACAATCAGATCGGGGCAATCTATAATAATAATCTGGGCAATAAAGAACTGGCAGCAGAATTTTTTAAGAAGGCAATCGAAAGAGAGCCGGAAAATGAAGTCTTTAAGCGCAATTTGAAACAGGTTTTAAGATAGGAAAATTAAATTCAAAAAGTATTGCCTTAAAAAGTAGGTACAATTATACTTTGTACCTACAAAGAGGTGCGAAAAATGCTCGAATTTAATATTGTTAAAGAAAACTTTATACTGAATGGTGGGGTTCTAAAGACTTCCGAACTAAAAAAACCTGGCTTGAGTACCGGACAGATAAAAAAACTAATGGAGTCTGAAAAACTGCATGCGATTGTAACAAGAATGGAGTTAACAAGTCGAAGGAAGGATTTTTTCTGATTATCATTGTTCTATCCGACTAAATATAATATAATGAAATATAGACCTAAATTGGAGGCTGCCAAAATGAAAGTTGACATAGAAGCAATAAAATCAATATTGATTGAAGAGTTAAAAGCTGAATTGATTTATTTTTTTGGCTCCTATGCGAAGGGAAAGGCGCGTCAGGATAGTGATCTTGATCTGGCATTTTTGAGTTCGGAAGAGGTCGATGATTATCAGCGATTTTTAACAGCCCAAAAATTGGCCTCCAAATTAAATATAGAGGTTGATTTAGTCGATCTAAAAAAAGCTTCCACAGTTTTTAAGGCCCAAATTATTCAGGGTAAGCTGCTTTATGCTGAAAATAAAAAGCAGCAGCAGGAATTTGAAAT
>JBKHFK010000035.1:0-11240 GCA_046540295.1 Halanaerobium sp. | reverse complement strand
GGAGAAAAATATCTGGTTGTGGTCACTCCAGCGATTAAGATTTCAACTCCTGAGGTATATAAACTCTACGATCAGGTGAAAGGTTATGATAATTTCAATTTTGATTTAGTCCTGGAAAATTTAGAAAATGATAAAGAAATAGACTGGACACTGGATTATAAAAATGACCTAAAAAGGGCTGCTGAAAAGCTCTGTCCAGAAATAAAGGAAATAAAAGATATATTTAAAAATACAAAGGCAGAATTTACAATGCTTTCCGGTAGTGGCCCGACAGTATTTTCTATTTACAGCAGCAGAAAAAAAGCGGAAAAAGTTGCAGCTGAGTGGCCTCGTAAAAATGATTTTGTAACAGTAGTTAAAACTATAGACAGATATTAAATCATAATTTAAATAAATCTCAAAAAAGCTAACATGAGATTGACATGAATTAAATTTCGTGTTATACTTTCTGCAATAATTATAAGGACTTTGGGAGTAGTGATGACTATGAAAAGGGGAAAAAATATTACAATGAAGGAAGCGAAAGCAAAAACAGGATTAACATCCAGACAGATTCGTTATTATGATCAACAGGATTTGATTTTTCCTGCTCGCAGCAGTGGTAATCAGAGGCTTTTTTCGAAAAATGATATTAAAAGACTGCTGAAGATCAAAGAACTTCTGGCAGCAGGTAATAGTATAGAAACTGTGCGTTCAAAATTAAAGCCACCAGAAGCCAAACAGGAGGCAGAAAAAGAGATTGATTTTGATGACAGCTTAGATTATTATTCAGATGTTGATTTAGACTCACTGTATCCTGTTTCTAATCGTTCAGAGCTGCTGAAAAAGCTTTCCCGAAGTAAAAAGAAAGATTCCCAGAAGGAGGAAGAATAAGTGGAAAAATTTAGTAGGAAAAGGATTTTAAGACTTGCTGAAGAGAAAAATGTAGAATTTATTCGACTGCAGTTTGTTGATATTTTAGGTGTTATTAAGAATGTAGCAATTACAATTGAACAGCTGCCCGATGCACTTGACGGGAAAATAATGTTTGATGGTTCTTCTATTGAGGGCTATACACGTATCCATGAATCCGATATGTATTTAAAACCGGACTATGATACTTTTGCAATTTTCCCCTGGGAAACCAGTGGAGGCTGTACAGCCAGAATGATGTGTGATATTTATTTACCTGATGGAGAACCCTTTGTTGGCTGTCCTCGAGGTGCACTGAGAAGAGCAGTGGCTGAAGCGGAGGGAATGGGCTATGAGATGTTTGCCGGACCTGAACCAGAATTTTTCTTATTTGAAAAAGATGCGAATGGAAATCCGACTACAAACACTCATGATAAGGGAGGATATTTTGATCTTTCTCCGGTTGATCTAGGAGGAGAAGCGCGTCGTGATACAGTATTAGCACTTAAAAAAATGGGTTTTGAAGTTGAGGCAGCACATCATGAGGTGGCTCCAGGTCAGCACGAAATTGATTTTAAGTATACACCTGCCTTGAGAACTGCAGATAATATTGCTACATTTAAATTTGTAACAAAGATTATTGCGATGCAGCATAATCTGCATGCCACATTTATGCCCAAGCCTATTTACGGTGAAAGTGGTTCTGGAATGCATGTTCATCAGTCATTATATAAAGATGGAAAAAATGCTTTTTATGATCCTGAAGATGAGCACGGTTTAAGTGAAATTGCTTATTATTACATAGGTGGTTTATTAAAACATGCTAAAGAAACCACAGCTATATTAAATCCAACTATAAATTCTTATAAGAGACTTGTACCGGGTTATGAGGCTCCTGTTTACATATCATGGTCAACTCAAAACCGCAGTGCTTTAGTGAGAGTGCCTTCAGCTCGCGAGAATGGAACAAGATTAGAATTGAGAAATCCTGATCCGGCTGCAAATCCATATCTGGCAACAGCTGTAATGCTGAGAGCCGGTCTTGATGGAATAAAAAATAAAATTGATCCTGGTGAGCAGACTACAGACAATATTTATGAAATGAATTATAAAGAAAGAAGAGCAAGGGGAATTACCAGTCTGCCGGCATCTATGGAAGAAGCGCTTAAGCACTTCCAGAACAGTGAATTTATGCGGGAAGCTCTGGGAGAACATATTTTTAATCATTTAGTTGAAGCTAAAAAGATCGAATGGTCTGTTTATAAAAAACAGGTCCACAACTGGGAAATTGATCAATATTTAACAACATATTAAATATTTAGTTGGGAGGATTGAGCATGGAAGGCAGAGAGAATATTCAGGAACATTTAAAAAAAATGAAACTTCGTCAGCTTGATACCAGATCACTGTCATTTTTGGCGCTTTTTATTGCCTTTACAGCAGTGGCAACATATCTGCATATTCCGGGTCCCAGCAGTTCTTATTTTAACCTGGGGGAAGTGGCAATTTATACAATTGCTTTAACCTTTGGCGCAAAAGCTGGTGGAATTGCAGGAGGTGTTGGTTCTGCTTTAATGGACATTATTTTGGGTTATTCAATCTGGGCTCCCTTTACTTTTATAATTAAAGGCCTGGAGGGACTGCTGGTTGGGAAAATTGCCAGCCAAAATAAGGACAAGAAATTTGATAGAAAAATATTTGCAATAATTGTTGGTGGAAATGTAATGATTATAGGTTATGCTCTGGCCAAGGCTATTTTATTAAGCTGGGCAGTTGTTTTACCTGAAATCGGAATTGATTTTGCTCAGATGTTAATTGGAGGAGTGCTTGCAATTCCGCTTTCTCACCATCTGGATAATTACTTTGGGAAGTGATAGTTGTGGAAATAGGAAAACTTGCAGGAGATAGGTTGAAAAAAACAGTACTCAATAAAATAGAGCATTTTCGTTCAGATGTACTGGTGCCGGCTGGCCCGGGAGAAGATAGTGCAGTAATTGATCTTGGTGATTATTTGCTGGTTGTATCTTCTGATCCAATAACAGGAGCTGAAAAAAATGCAGGTTATCTGGCAGTCAATGTTGCCTGTAATGATATTGCAGCAGCAGGGGCTGAACCATTTGGGATTCAGGTTGTATTATTTTTACCGCCGAGCCTTGGTGAACAGAGAGCGGAAAAAATGATGGAGGAAATTGTTTGTACAGCTAGATCAATGGAGATAGAGGTTCTCGGCGGCCATACAGAGATTACAGATCTTGTTCAAAAACCTATAATTACTGTAACTGCTCTGGGCAGAGCGGATAAAAAAGAATTGGCTTCCAGTTCTGCAGCAGAAGCTGGAGATATTTTATATATTTCTAAAGGAATGGGAATTGAAGGAAGTTATATTTTAGGCAGTGATTATGAAGAACATCTTAT
This sequence comes from Halanaerobium sp., assembly GCA_046540295.1. Taxonomy (GTDB): domain Bacteria; phylum Bacillota; class Halanaerobiia; order Halanaerobiales; family Halanaerobiaceae; genus Halanaerobium. Next base: position 7,934 of record JBKHFK010000035.1, on the reverse strand, counting down.
AAAAAAAGGCGTCAGCAGTGAAACTCTGACTCAACTTAAGAGTTATATAAATCTTTTAAGTGTAATTCCAGAAAGTCAAATAGCCAGAAAAAATGGAGTAAAAGCAATGCATGATGTAACAGAGGGTGGAGTCTATGGTGCAATTTCTGAAATGGCTGCTGCCTCTAAACTGGGTTTTGTAATCGAAAAGGATAATTTTAGGTTTAAGCCTGAAGTGGAAGAAGTATGCAGTAAATTGAGTCTGAATCCAGCTGCTTTGATTTCTTCGGGTTCAATGTTAATGGCTGCTGCTCCAGATAATGATTTAAAATCAGTTTTTGCTGAAAACGATATTGATATAATTAGAGTTGGCAGAATGATTGAAAAAGGGACTTATATTGAAGAAGCAGGAAAGAAAAAAGAGTTCAGAAAGCCGGAAAAAGATGAGTTATGGAAATTTATTGAAAAATATCACAAATAAGCCTTGACATTTACAATTAATGGAATTATAATGTTATTAACAAATAATTCCAAAGGTGGTGCGTTTATGAAGATTACAGATGTCAGAGTTTACCCGGTTAAAATTGATGGAAGTATGGTCAAGGCTTATGCAACAGTAACATTTGATGATTCTTTTGTAGTGCGTGACATGCGGGTTGTTGAAGGAAAAAACGGGATTTTCCTTTCTATGCCTGCCAGAAGGAAGAGAAACGGAGACTACCAGGATATCTGTTTTCCAATTTCCACTAAGTTAAGAGATCTAATGGAAAATGAAGTTCTGGAGAAATTTGACGAACTGCTGGCAAGTGCTTAGCTCATATTTAAATATTTGCCAGTTGCTTTTCAAAATAACACTACCTAAATAGGTAGTGTTATTTTTTTAAGAAGCGCATTGCGGATCTTGACAAAAGCTGTTTTCTCTGTTATACTTCAAGCGATTAAAGAACTATGATGGACTACCAGTGTCAGTGAATAATAAAAACATTGATTCCTTAGTTAATAAAGGGAGGAAATTATAAATGATAGATCTGTTAACAATTATTCTGGCTGCCGGAAAAGGCACCAGAATGAAATCTGATAAAATTAAGGTTTTACATCCAGTTGCAGGTAAGCCAATTATTAAGCATGTTTTGAATACTCTGGACGGATTAAATAGTAAAATTGTTAATGTGATTGGGCATCAAAAAGAAGAAGTTCAATCTGAGCTTGAAGATCTAAATAAATGGGATTTAAACTATGTAATTCAATCAGAACAGTTAGGTACCGGTCATGCTGTAAAACAGGCAGAGAATTATTTTGCAGATTATGAGGGACCGGTGTTGATTCTTTATGGAGATACACCGTTATTAAGGAAAGAAACTATCGCTGAATTTGTAAAAGAGCATCAGCAGAGTAATTCAGATTTAACTGTTATGACAGCTATTTTTGATAACCCGGAAGGCTATGGACGAATTATTAAAGATGCAGATGGTAATTTAACTGCTATTGTGGAAGAAAAAGATGCGGATTTAGAAACAAGAAAAATCAAAGAAGTTAACAGTGGTGTAAACTGTATAGATAGTAGTCTGCTTCGTGATTTTATGGAAAACATGAATAATGATAATGCCCAGCAGGAATATTATCTGACTGATATTATAGAATTTGCAGTAAATAAAAATGAAAATATCAATACATATATAGTTCAGGATTCTGATGAAATAATAGGCATTAATACTAAAAAACAGCAGGCAGAAGCTGAGAAAATTATAAGGAGCAGAATTATTGATAAGCACCTGACTAATGGTGTGACAATTATTGATCCAGATAATACATATATTGATTCTGAGGTGGAAATAGAAAATGATGTTACAATTTACCCTTTTAATTATATAGAGGGTAAAACTAAAATAGCTAAAAACACAGTTATTAATCCTAATTGTAGATTGCAGAATGCAGTTATAGGAGAAAATGTAGAGATTCTTTCAAATACTATTATAAAGGAAAGTAAAGTTGGAGGCGGAACAAATGTGGGACCTTTTGCTTATTTAAGGCCTGGTTCTACAGTAGAGAATAACTGTAAAATTGGTGATTTTGTAGAACTTAAAAAGACCACGGTTAAAAGTGGAGCCAAGGTTCCTCACTTATGTTATGCTGGAGATGCTGAAATTGGTGAAAGGACAAATATAGGAGCAGGTACAATATTTGCGAATTATGATGGTGAAAATAAATTTAAAACTGAAATTGGAAAAGATGCCTTTATTGGCAGTGACTCTATTCTGGTTGCCCCACTAAAAATAGGTGATAATGCTAAAACAGCTGCCGGCTCAGTAGTTACTAAAGATGTTAATTCGGGTGATACTGTAATGGGAGTTCCGGCGCGGATTTATAAGTCTAAAAAGCAGGAAAATTAAATGAAACGAAACAAGCCAGGAGGTCAGAAAATGTCCAGTTATAGTGAACAGTTGAAAATTTTTGCAGGTAATTCACATCCTGAGTTAGCCCAGGATCTCTGTGATTATCTGGGTACAGAATTGGTCAATGCTGATGTAACAAGGTTTAAAGATGGGGAAATTGGTGTTCGAACTTATGAAACAGTTCGAGGAGCTGATGTCTTTGTTGTTCAGCCTACTTCGCCTCCTGTCAATGAAAATTTAATGGAGCTGCTGGTGATCATTGATGCACTTAGACGAGCTTCTGCTAGAAGGATAACTGCTGTAATTCCATATTATGGCTATGCCCGTCAGGATAGAAAAGCCAGACCCAGAGATCCAATCACCTCTAAGTTAGTGGCTAACTTATTAACTCAGGCTGGAGCACGCAGAGTACTTTCTATTGATTTTCATGCACCTCAGATTCAGGGTTTTTTTGATATTCCGGTTGATCATTTATATGCTTCACCAATTATGATCGATTACTTTAAAGATTTTGACCGTTCTGATTTAATTGCTGTAGCACCGGATGTTGGGTCTGTAAAAAGAGTTCGTTCTTTTGCTGAAAATCTAAATATTCCAATGGCGATTATTGATAAAAGAAGACCCAAACCAAATGTAGCAGAGGTTATGAATGTAATTGGAGAAGTGTCCGGTAAAAATGTTATACTTCTGGATGATATTATAGATACTGCCGGCACAATTACTGCTGCAGCTGAAGTTCTCAAAGATAAGGGAGCTAAAGAAGTATATGCCTGTGGAACTCATGCATTGTTTTCTGGTCCAGCTATTGAACGCCTGGAAAATGCGCCAATAACAAAAATTGTTGTAACAAATACAATAGCTCAAAAAGAACATGATTTAGACAACCTTGAAGTGCTTTCTGTTGCTCCACTGGTTGGAGAAGCAATTGATAGAATTTTTAAGGATTTATCTGTAAGTGTATTATTTTAAATAATTTAACTAAAAGACTTGCTCAAACTGAGCTTTGATGTTATAATAAAATTTGTTATGTCTTATTTAAAGCAGACCTGCCAGGATTAACAATTTATCTGGCTTAAAATTTAATTTATGCAAGGAGAGGATAGTCATGGAGAGACATTCTATTGAAGCTGAACTAAGAACTGAAACTGGAAAAGGAGTAGCCCGTAAAATAAGAAGAAACGGACTTATTCCTGGTGTTGTTTATGGAAGAGGAAATGAACCAAGATCTATTAAAGTAGATCCTCTGGATATCGAAAAGCTTCTCCAGTCTAATGCTATCTTTGATCTGACTTTTGTCGGAGAAGATGGAGAAGGAGACGAAGCTGTTGTTATCATTAAAGATTATCAGAAAGATGTCATTAAACAGAATTTGCTGCATGTAGATTTTCAGTTTATTTCTATGGATGAGAAAATCACTGTTTCTGTACCAATGCATCTAGAAGGAGAAGCAGCTGGTGTTCGTGACGGTGGAGTATTACAGCAGTTATTACGTGAAATTGAAATTGATGCATTACCTGCTGAAATTCCAGAAGAAATTACTATTGATATTTCTGAACTGGAGGTTGGAGAATCTTTATCTGTAGCTGATCTTGAACTTCCTGAAGGTATTGACCTGGTAACTGATAGTGACGAGGTTATTGTAACCGTTGTTACTCCTACCGAACTTATAGAAGAAGAGGTAGAGGAAGAAGAGGAAGAATTCTTAGAGCCAGAAGTAATAGGCGAAGAGGAAGAAGAGGAAGCAGAAGGAGAAGAAGCAGAAGAAGAACCAAAAGATTGGGAATAATTTTAGTAAAGATATTGAGCGCGGCTTAAACGGCTGCGCTTCAATTTATTAATGGAGTTATTAATGGAGGTTTAAAGCTTGAAAGTAATTGCCGGTCTTGGAAATCCGGGCGAAAAATATGCTCAGACAAGACATAATATAGGTTTTATGGTTATTTCAGAACTGGCTGAGAGATACAGTGTTAAGAGCAGCTATAAATTTGATGGTCTTGTGGGAGATTTTTTTCTGAACGGAGAAAAAATTATATTATTTCAACCAATGAAGTATATGAACAAAAGTGGGCAGCCAATTTATAAACTACTTGATTATTTTCAAATAAAAGCAGCAGATCTGCTGGTAATTCATGATGATTTAGATCTTGATTTAGCTAAGATGAGATTTAAACAGAATGGTGGTAGTGGTGGTCATAATGGAATTAAGTCAATTATTAATAATCTGGATACAGATCAATTTAAAAGATTAAAAATTGGTATTGGCCGACCACCGGAAAATATTCCTGTTCCAGATTTTGTTCTGACAACATTTCAGGGAGAAGAAAAAGAAATCTCAAAAAGAGTTGTTAAAGAAGCTGCTTCAGCGGTAGAATTGATGTTAAAAGAAGATATAAAGAAAGCAATGAATAAGTATAATAGTTAAGAAGCCCGTACATTTCATGTAGGGGCTATTTTGCCATTTTTTCAGAGATAAATGTATAAAAATATAAAATAAAGAAAATAATTCTTTGCTAAAAGTTTTTGTTTAAGGAGTAGTATTTAGATGAATTTTAAGGATTTATTATTAGAAAATCAAAAATTTAAAAAGATTGCGAAAAATATTAATAATTCTGCACAGTCAATCAGTGGTTTAAGTGGGAGTAGAATTTCTTATTTTGCAGTTAACTTTTTAAAAAAAGCAGAAAAAGATATAGTTTTCTTTTTGCCGGATAATTTTTATTTACAGCAGATGCAGGAAGATTTAATACGTCTGCTCGGTAAGGATGAGTTTTTGGTTTTTCCAGAAGAAGAAATACTTCCTCATGAGCAGTTGATGCCTGATCTGACCACTATGAGTGAGCGGACTAAAGTCCTAACTGAGTTGGTTTTTTCAATTGATCAGAAAACGAAAATTATTTTAACTACTCCAGCTGCTGTTTTTAAAAAACTGCCGCCAAAAGATATTTATCAGCAGAAAAGTGTAAATCTCAAAATGGGAAGTGAAATCAATATTGAGCAGCTTCGACAGCAGCTTTTTGCCCTGGGTTATAAAAGGGAAGAAATGGTTGAAGCACCAGGTCAGTACAGTATTCGGGGGGGTATCATTGATGTTTTTACCCTTTTAGATGAGCAGCCGTTTCGGATTGAACTTTTTGGGGATGAAGTTGATTCAATTCGCAAAATTGATTTGACTGCCCAGCGTTCAAAAAAAGAAGTAGCTCAAATTACAATTCCACCGTTTGCCAATCTTGTTATTGACGAAGAAGTAGTTGCTAGAGCCTATCCCAGACTTGAAGCTGCTTATTCTGAAGCTGTAACTAAACTTACAGAAAACAATTATCAAGAAGAAGCTGCTTATTTAAGAGAAAAAGCAAAAAAAATGCTGGAAGATTTAAAGGAAAAACATCGTTTTCCAGGTTTTGAACAGTTCTTGCCCTTTTATTATGATCAGACTGCAAGTTTTTTTGATTATTTAGAAGAAAGTATTATTTTTGCTGTAAGACCAAATAAGATAGAACAGTTAACTCATGATCACTATCAGGAAATCACTGAGACCTGCACGCGTTTATTAGAACAGGGTATGGTCTTTCCAGAATATATAAATAATTTTATAACCGAAACAGAGTTTGAAAAAGAAATTACTAAAAATCGAGTAGTTGATATTAACTCTGAATTTGAAAACAGTCAGGTTGCAGAAAATGAAATCCATTTTAACACATCATCTTTAGAACCTTTTCACGGTCAGTTAGAATTATTTAGCGAAAAAATTACAGAATTATTACAGCAGAAATATAGAATTGCCATTACGCTTAACTCAGCCAGCAAAAAAAGACGGGTTAAAATGTTCTTGGAAGAAAAAAATCTTGTTGTTGGAGATAGTTTTGAGCAGGGTCGGATTGTTATTTTTTCAGATAGTCTGGCAGAAGGTTTTATTTTTGATGATATAAAGCTGGCAGTTTTTAGTGATAGGGAAGTCTTTGGAAATGAACAGAAGCGGAAAAGAAAAATTGGTGATTTTGAAGATGGAGTTGAAATTTCCAGTATTAATGATTTGAAGGCTGGGGATTTTGTAGTTCATGAAAATCACGGTATAGGTAAATATCTCGGGGTTAAAACCTTAGAGATTCAGGGACAGCATAAAGATTATCTTGTTTTAAAATATGCAGGTGAGGATAAACTTTATGTTCCAACTGAAAAAATTCAGCTTGTGCAAAAATATATTGGTTCAGATGCGGGTAATCCAAAATTATATAAATTGGGCAGCAGTGACTGGAAAAAAGTCAAAGAAAAAGTACAAAAATCAGTTGAAGAAATGGCTGTAGGGCTTTTAGAACTTTATGCTGAAAGAGAGACGCTTAGAGGATATCAATTTTCGGAAGATGATGTCTGGCAGCAGGAGTTTGAGGAATCTTTTCCTTATGAAGAAACTCCTGATCAAAAAGAAGCTATTGAAGAAGTGAAAGATGATATGGAATCTAAAAAGCCAATGGATAGGCTTTTATGTGGGGATGTTGGTTATGGAAAGACTGAAGTTGCAATTAGAGCTGCTTTTAAAGCTGCACTTGACAGTAAACAGACTGCTGTGTTAGTTCCAACAACTATTTTAGCACAGCAGCATTACAATACATTTGCCGAAAGAATTGAAGAGTTTCCTGTTAATATAGGAATGCTCAGCAGATTTAGCACAGGGGCAGAACAGAGAAAAACCCTTAAAAAGTTAATTAAAGGTGAAATAGATATTTTAATAGGAACACACAGACTTTTATCTAAAGATGTTATTTTTGATGATCTGGGATTATTAATAATTGATGAAGAGCAGCGTTTTGGAGTTACACATAAGGAAAAATTAAAAGATTTAAAGAGAAATGTCGATGTATTAACCCTGACTGCCACCCCTATTCCCAGAACACTTCACATGGCTCTGGTTGGAGTTCGAGATATGAGTTTGATTGAAACCCCGCCCGAAAATCGATATCCTATTAGAACTTTTATTAAAGAATATAATAAAGAACTGATTGCCAGTGCTATTAGAAGAGAGTTGGCCAGAGAGGGTCAGATTTATTTTGTTCATAATCGAGTTAAGGATATTGAAAAGACAGCCGGAAAGCTGCAGAAGTTAATGCCGGAGGCTAAAATTGCTGTAGCTCACGGTCAGATGAATGAAAAACGGCTGGAGAAAATAATGTATGATTTTTATCATCATAAATTTGATATTTTAGTCTGTACAACAATTATTGAAACCGGACTGGATATTCCAAATGTAAATACAATTATCATTAATCATGCTGATAAGATGGGGCTATCTCAACTTTATCAGCTTAGAGGAAGAGTTGGACGGACAAATAGAATTGCCTATGCTTATTTACTTTACGAACGGGATAGGATTCTACCAGAAGTGGCTGAAAAAAGACTGGAAGCGATTAAAGAATTTTCTTCACTGGGTTCTGGTTTTAAAATTGCAATGCGTGATCTAGAAATTAGAGGTGCCGGTAATCTATTGGGGCCTGAACAGAGTGGTCATATTGCAGCAGTTGGATTTTCATTATATACTAAATTATTGGAGGGAACTATAGAAGAATTAAA
>JBKHFK010000034.1:0-11370 GCA_046540295.1 Halanaerobium sp. | reverse complement strand
AAGATATTAAATGACATATCCACTTTAAAGAGAGATACTTTAAAAAAAGAAAAAGTTGCCTATCCGGTTAATGATATTCGAAAAGGTCGTAATGCTCTTTCAATTATTAAAAAAGAGGGAAGCAGAGCCTTTGTTGAGGCAGTTGATAAGGGAGTTTATAAGAATTTAAAGATTAATCAGAATGTACTGGAGATAATTAAAAATTCTAAAGTTGTCCACAGTAATATTTATTCATATTTTGAAAACTATTTGCCCAAACTGCATTATAAGACAGCATTATCCTTTGATTTTTCCTATCTCAGAAACAAAAAATATATAGAAGAGATTATTCAAAAGGTTGACATTGCCTTTTTTTCTGATAGCAAAGGTGATGAGGATCCAGCAGCTTTTTTAGAATGGATTTCTCAATTTCAATTAGAGGCGGCAGTTTTAACTCTGGGAGAAGAAGGAGTTTTAATGAGAACTGGAGATCAGTTAATAAAAGAAAAAGCACTGCCGGTGGAAGTTGTTGATACACTTGGAGCAGGGGATGCATTTACAGCTGCTTTTTTAAGCTATTTAGTTAAAAAGGAAAGAAATTATCAAAAAGCTCTGGCAGAAGGGTTGAAGACTGCTGCTCGTTACTGTAAAGTAAAAGGTGCACTGGGGGTTTCTCAACCTCGAGCAGAAGAACAAAAGATTTATCAAAATGTACACAAATAAGATAAAATTTATTAAGCAGTATATAAATTGGAGAAAGTAGATAAATATATCTTTTTTGAAAATTTAAAAAGGATTTAAATAATTTTTATCGAAAATATATTTAGAGAAAAAAATTTAGCTATTTATGGGGGAAGGGTTATAGAATATGCGCTTAGTTTTAACAGAAAATTTACAGGAAGATATGAAATTAGCAAAACCAATTTATGAAAATGGGAATATACTGCTCAATAAAGGTGTAAAAAACTTATATAAATACAAAAATAAGTTGATGGAACTGGGGATAAAACACCTTTATATAGAAGATAAATATTCATATGATATTGAAATTAATGAAGCAATTAAAGACAGTACAAGACGCAATGGAAAAAGGATTGTTACAAATACCTTTGATAAAATAAAAAATGGATTTTTAGATTTAAATACTAAAGATTTAAAGAATGTTGTAGAGGATATCACAGATGAATTAGTTTTAAATGAAGATGTTTTATTAAATCTGGTCAGTTTAAAAAGCACCAGTAATTATACTTATGAACATTCAGTAAATGTGAGTATAGTCTGTATAGCTCTCGGAAAAATGCTTGGCTACAGCAAAAATGAGCTTTTTAAACTTGGTATGGGTGGGATGCTGCATGATGTAGGCAAAATTTTAATCCCTGAAGAAATTTTAAATAAGCCGGATAAGCTGACTGATTATGAATACCAGGTAATTAAAAACCATCCGGAGCTCGGCTTTAATTATTTACAGCAGATTGATTCGATCAGCCCCCTTTCTCGGATAGTTGTCTACTCCCACCATGAGCGAGTGGATGGTTCCGGTTATCCCAGGGGGATTAAGGGAGATGAGATCCACGAATTTGCCAGAGTAGCTGCCATTGCAGATGTTTTTGATGCCCTGACCAGTGATCGGGTTTACAGAGATCGATGGCCGACTTATAAGGCTGCAGAATATATTATGAACCACACAGAACAGCTATTTGACTATCAGCTGGTTAAAAAGTTTTTACCACAGGTTTCTTTTTATCCCAATGGTTCAGAGGTTATTTTAAGTAATGGGCATCGGGCAGTAGTCAGAGCTCAGAATGTGGGTTTTCCTACCCGACCTGTACTCAGAATGATTGAAGATGATGAAGGTAATGAAATTGATGAGGAATTAGATCTTTTAAAACATATGAATATAGTGATTACTAAAGTTATTGTTTAATTTGCTTGTTTACAATAATTCATTAAAAATAATCTCAAAAATGATAATTTTTCAACAGGGTATAATCCAAAAATCAGCTGGATTATACCTTTTTTCTTAGATAAATTAAAGGGATATCTTCCTGAATATAGAATATATTTAGCAGGTAGAAAAGTTAAAAATATTTAATTTTTGTTAATAAATCTTTATAGGAGGAATAGCTTTATGACCGAAGAGATTACCTTTGCTCTGGATATTGGCACCAGAACAATCGTTGGGATTTTAATAAAGGGAAATGAAAATGGCTATCAGATTATTAATTCTGCTGTGCGCGAGCATCAGACCAGAGCGATGCTGGACGGTCAAATACATAATGTAGCTCGAGTCGCAGAGGCTGTGTCTGAGCTAAAAAAAGAGCTGGAAGAAAAATCAGGTTTAATTTTAAAAAAAGTTGCTATTGCAGCTGCCGGTAGAGCTTTAGAAACAGTGACTCAAAGCAATGGGATTGAACTGGAAAGAAGCAGATATATTGAAGAGGAAGATTTAAAAACTCTGGAATTAAAAACCATTCAAAAAGCACAGACAGAACTTGGTAATAATCAACAGCAAAAATCTTCTTCAGCGGAATATAGGGAATTAGAGGCAGAGCCGGAAGAAAAAAAGAATCTGGATTACCATTTTGTTGGCTATACAGTCAAAAAGTATAAACTGGATGGAATGGAGCTCGGTCATCTTTTAGGTCAGCGGGGTAAAAGGATGGAAGTCGAACTTGTTGCTACCTTTTTACCGCGGATTGTAATTGACTCTCTGCTGTCTGTAATTAATCGAGTTGGTCTGGAGGTGGAACATTTAACCTTAGAGCCAATAGCTGCCTCTCAGGTAGTTATCCCGGAAGCAATGAGCAGCTTTAACCTGGCTCTGGTTGATATTGGAGCCGGCACCTCTGATATAGCCATTACCAGGAGTGGATCTATTTCGGGTTATGCAATGGTTCCGGTGGCCGGAGATGAAATAACTGAAATTATATCGGAAAAGTTTTTAATTGACTACAATAATGCAGAAAAAGTAAAATGTAATCTTTTAGAAAATGAAAGCCTGAAGGTAAAGACTATTTTAGGGGAAAGTCTGGAGTTAAAAAAGGATCAGATTCTGGCTGCAATTGACGAACAGTTAGAGAATTTAAGCAGTTCGATAGCAGAAAGTATTTTAGAAATTAATTCTGTGCCCCCTCAGGCAGTGATTTTTATAGGTGGTGGAAGTTTAACTCCGGGTTTGAAGGAAAAATTTTCTCAAAAAATAGATATTATAGAGAGTAGAATTGGGATAAGAAAACGAGAAGACCTGAATAATATTGACGGAGAGATAGAAGGAGTCAATACAACTCAGACTCTGACTCCACTTGGGATTGCAGTTACAACAAGAGAAACACAGAATAAAGCTGTATTTATAGAGCTGGAGGTTAATGGTGACCGGATTAATTTACTTACCCTCTCTCAACCAACAGTTGCTGATGCACTGCTGGCCGCTGATATAGAAATGGAGCAGCTGAGCCCTCGGCCCGGGATGGGACTAACCGCCACCGTGAATGGGGAGCTAAAAACTATAAAAGGAGAGCTGGGAAGTGCTGCAAAAATTATGCTCAATCAAAAAGAAGCAGGACTTGATGAGAAAGTTACAAATAATGATCAGATAAGTTTTGAACCTGGCAGACCAGGACGGAATGCAGAGGCACAAATAAAAGATATCATACCGGAATCAGATATCTGCAGTTATCAGCTGTACTTAAATGGCAGCAAAAATAGTATTGGAACCAGAGTTTTTCAAAATAACAAACTGGTAAATTTAGAAGAAGATTTAGTCGATGGAGCTGAGATTGAATATACAGTTCCCAAAACTATTCGTGATGCTCTGGCACAGCTGATGGAACTTCCTGCAGAAACTTTTAAAAACGAAAGCATCAGTTATACTTTTAACGGCCGGCAAGAGGAAACTATTATTTCCAAATATGCAGTTACAGCTGATGGAAAAAAAGTTGATCTGGACAGTCCCTTAGAATCCGGGCTAAAACTGCAGATTGAAGAAAAGAAAGAAAAAAATCTGACTATTAGACATTTGCTGGAGAAAAAAGGAAATCAGGAAATTGATTTTTATTTTAACGGTAGTGAATTAACTGTTCCCGATCAGATCTGGGAGGCAGAGGTGAATGGCGAAAAAGTGGATTTAGATTATAGAATCCAGAATAATGATCAGATCAGAGCTTTTTCGAGAACTTTAACTGTGGAAGGAGTATTTGATTATATTAATTATGGAATCTCTGATAATCTGCAGCAGAAAATGCAGCTAATTTTGAATGGTGAACCAGTTAATCTTTCGGCCAAAATAAATGATGGTGATAAATTAAAAGTTAAGCTGAATGCATAAGTTGGTAGATTAAAATTGATATTTTAATGAATTTTTAATAAATCGATGTTAAAATTTTACTAATTACAGACTGGGAGGAATTTTATGTTTTATCCACTTAAATTTGATCATAAATATATAGAGAAAATATGGGGAGGAACCAAACTTCAAAACTTTAGAGATGATCTGCCTGCAGGTCAGATTGGAGAAAGCTGGGATATTTCGGCTCAAAAATCAGGAATGAGTGTTGTTCAAAATGGCAAACTTGCCGGTAAAAGCCTCAAAGAGCTGACAGAAATGTATCCACAGCAGGTTCTGGGTGAAGAAATTGACAGTGAGCAGTTTCCTCTTTTACTGAAAATAATTGATGCTCAGGAGCAGCTTTCAATTCAGGTTCATCCTGATGATGAGTATGCAGCAAAATATGAGGGTGAGTCGGGTAAAACAGAGGCCTGGTATGTCATTGATGCTGATCCGGGTTCATATTTAATTATTGGGACTCAGGACTGTACAGAAAGTGAATTTAAAAAAGCTGTTCAAAATGATGAGATAAATCAGCATGTCAATAAAGTGCCGGTAGAAAAAGGTGATATCTTTTTTATTAAAGCCGGGATGCTTCATGCTATTGGAGCGGGTATTATGCTGGCTGAAGTACAGCAGAGCAGTGATACAACTTATAGAGTTTATGATTATGGGCGCGATAGAGAATTACATTTATCTAAGGCGCTGGATGTAATCGACTTCAAACTTCAGTCAAAAAAACGAAAGGGACTTAAAATCTGTGCTGAAAATTATAACTACAGCTATTTTTGTTTGAATGATAAATTTGCTCTTGATATTATTGAGATAAAGGAAAGTTATCAGGATCAGGGTGATAAGGAGAGATTTTATATTTTAACTGCTGTAGCAGGAGAGGGTAGATTAAGCTGGGGAGATCAATCACTTAAATTAAGTGAGACTGAAAGTGTGCTGATACCTGCTTATTCAGAAAAATTTAAGGTTGAAGGAGATTTAAAGCTTATGAGAAGTTATGTTCCTGATTTAGAAAAAAGCCGCAGTCAAATTTTATCAGTTATTGAATAAATAACTTTAATTATTTAATAGCTTTAAATATTAAATTAGGAAAGTGATTTTATAAATCAGGAAAAAATAAAAATTTAAGATTTTGAGTTGAGAAAGGAATGAATCATGGCTTCTAAAAAACCAAATCAATTAATTAAGTCTCTGGACAGAGCACTTGATATTTTAGAATTAATAGTAGGTAGAGAAAATGGAATGGGAGTAACTGAAATCAGCCGTGAACTTGATATCCACAAAAGTACAGTTTACAGGCTGCTGGATACACTTAAATTTAGAGGTTATCTGGAAAAAAATGAGGACAACCACAAATATATAGCAGGCATTAATTTATTTGAACTGAGCTCTAAGGTCTTAAATGATATAGACAGCAGAATTAGAGTTCGTCCCTATCTAGAAGAATTAATGCAAAAAACTAAAGAAACAATTCACCTTGGAATACTGGATGGTGGTGAAGTGATTTATTTAGATAAAGTAGAAAGCACTGCCACAATTAGAATGTATTCTCAGGTTGGGAAAAGAGTGCCCGCTCATTCGACCAGCCTTGGGAAAGCAATTATGGCCCATTTATCTAAAGAACAGGTCAAAAAAATACTGGATGAAAAAGGTATGGAAAAAAAGACAGAAAATACAATTACCAGTTTGGATAAATTTTTAGCTCACCTAGAGGAAGTAAGAAAACAGGGTTATGCAGTTGATGATGAGGAGCAGGAAGAAGATATTCGCTGTATAGCAGGTCCGATTTTTAATCACAGGGGTGAAGTTGTGGCAGCTTTCAGCATATCTGCTCCAATAACCAGAATGACTGAAAAGAGAATGCAGGAACTGGAGAAATTGGTTGTGGAGTATTCTCAAAAAATGTCCAGATCTCTTGGTCACAGCAGTTAATTCTAAAGAAATGATAAACTTTTTTGATTTTTTTACCTTTTTGAGTTAAAATATTTATAAATTGATAATAATATTCATTTGTAGTGGAGGCATTGATATATGAGAAAAATAAAAATCGGGATTCCCAGAGCACTGCTCTATTATTATTATTTTCCCTTCTGGCTGAAGCTGTTTTCGGAACTCAATATAGAACCTGTTATTTCTGACAGGACCTCAAGGGAACTGCTGGATCAGGGAGTTAAAAAATCGCTTTCTGAAATCTGTGTTCCAATCAAGGTTATAATCGGGCATGTGCTAAATTTAGACCAAAAAAATGTTGACTATATTTTTTTACCAAGATTTCACTCTATCAGAAAAGATGTAGTTTTATGCCCCAAATTTTTAGGGCTGCCTGATATGCTAAAACATTCTCTGCCCGCTTTAAAAGCAGATTTAATTGCTGATCAGATTGATTCCAAAAGTGATGATATAGCTCAATACTCAAATCATCAGCAGCTGGCAGAAATTATGGATATTTCCAAAAGGAAAATGAAGCGTGCTTTAAAAAAAGCATCTAACTTCTGGCAGAGGTATCGGGATCTTCTTTTTGAGGGCTATCTGATTGATCAGTTTTCAAAAATTGAAGATCTGGAAGTGCTGGAGACTTTAATTTCTAAATTTGAAAATGAAAATAAAGTTCCCTGGAGCAAAAGGAAAGAATTAAAAACTGAAGGAGCTGAAGAAGCTGTTGATATAGCTCTGATCGGTTATGTCTACAATATTTTTGATCAGTACATCAATATGGATATTATAAATAAATTAAAGGAGATGGGGGTTCGAGTCCATACATTTTCGATGGTGGCTGAGGAGACAATAGAAGAGGAATTATCCAGATTAAGAAAACCCATGTTCTGGGAATTTACAAATAAGCTTTACGGAGCAGCCGAGCACTATTTTAAAAATGATCAGATTGATGGTGTTATCCATTTAACTGCTTTTGGCTGTGGCCCGGATTCGATGCTGGGGCAGATTTTAGAAGTTGATGCTAAAGATTTTAATAAGCCTTTTATGACATTAAGAATAGATGAGCAGACAGGAGAAAGTCATATTATAACAAGGATTGAAGCATTTATAGATCTACTCAGATTAAAAAAGGAGAGTAATTAAAATGCGATTATCTTTTCCTTATATGGGACCGACAATAGTATATAAAAAGCTTTTAGAACTGCTGGGGCATGATGTTGTCATGCCGCCCAGGCCCAATAAAGAAATTATTGACCTTGGGGTCAAATACAGTCCTGAATTTGCCTGTTTTCCTTTTAAAGTGATTACCGGAACCTATTTAAAGCTGATGGAAGAAGGTGTTGACACCCTGGTTACCAGTGGTGGGCACGGTCCCTGCAGGGCTGGTTATTATGGTGAGGTACATAAAAAGATTTTAAAAGACTTAGGATATGATGTGGAGATTATTGTTATTGATTCTCCTCATGATGATTATAAATACTTTTATGATGTAGTTAAAAGATTAAAGGGAGATAGCTCCTGGCTTAAAGTAACCAGAGTGATCAAAACAGTTTATGAGCTGACCAGGGCTTTAGATGAGATTGAAAAGAAAATAGAAGTTTTAAGAGCCTATGCTGATAATGGAGCTATCAATAAGCTCTGGATTGAGGCTCAAAAAGAATTTTATCAGATAAAGTCTACAGCTGAGGTTAAAAAAATTAAAAGCAAATACTTAAATAAATTAAAAAACTTTGAAGACTCTATACCGGCTGAAGAAAAACGCTATAGGATTGGAATCATCGGTGAAATTTATGTTGTTTTAGAGCATTCAATCAACAATCAAATTGAAGAGAAGGTAAATCGTTTTGGCTTTGAGGTTGAACGTTCACAGTATCTGACAGACTGGATTAGAGAAAATGCCCTTCCGTTTTTGGGTAAAGATTTAGAAGAGATTGAAGCAAAGGGGGAAGAATTTATAGAGATTGAAATCGGTGGTCATGCCCGCGGCAATGTTGGTCATGCCATTGATTTTAAAGAAAAAGGCTTTGATGGGATTATTCATCTCAAACCTTTTGGCTGTCTACCAGAACTTGTATCCCAGAGTGTAATGGATGAGCTTTCTGAAAAATATGAGATACCAGTTTTAACTATTTCAATAGATGAGCAGACTGCTGATGCAAATGTACTGACAAGAGTGGAAGCATTTCTGGATATGATCAAAGAAAAAGATTATAGGGAGGTTATGTAGATGAAGAAGCTTTATCTGGGTGTAGATATAGGTTCAGTCAGCATTAATATTGTAGCAATTGATCAAGAAAATGAACTGCAGTTTAAACTTTATACCCGTAACTCAGGTAATCCTATTGAGCTTGTTAAAAAAGGTTTAAGAAAATTTAAACAGGAAATAGAAATTGAAGATTATAAGATTGGTGGGGTGGGAGTGACCGGCAGCGGCCGCCAGCTGATTGCCTATGTACTGGGAGCCGACACTGTCAAAAATGAAATTACAGCTCATGCCCTGGCTTCAACCTATTATCATCCTGAAGCCGGTACAATTTTTGAAATTGGTGGTCAGGATTCCAAATTAATTATTGTCGAAGATGGAATAGCGGTTGATTTTGCAATGAATACTGTCTGTGCTGCCGGTACAGGCTCTTTTCTCGATCATCAGGCCGAAAGACTGGGAGTCCCAATTGAAGAATTTGGAGGCCTGGCCCTGGAGGCAGAACGTGATGTCAGGATTGCCGGCCGCTGCACAGTTTTTGCCGAATCGGATATGATTTCAAAACAGCAGTATGGGTTTACCAAACCTGAAATTATTAAGGGGCTTTCTGAAGCCCTTGTCAGAAATTATATGAATAACCTGGTCAGAAATAGAGTCTTAAAAGGGAATTTTATTTTTCAGGGTGGTGTAGCTGCCAATATTGGTATTAAAGCTGCTTTTGAAGAAGAAATTGGTGAGGAAGTAATTGTACCTGAACATCATGATGTGATGGGGGCAATTGGAATTGCTATGCTGGCCAAAAGAGATCTTAAAAGAAGCGGCAGGGAAAGCAGCTTTAGAGGTTTTGATTTAACAGAGCAGGAATTTGAAACCACAAGTTTTGAATGTGGCGACTGTGCTAATAACTGTGAGGTTATCAAAGTTATAGCAGATGGTAAAGTGATTGCTGTAACCGGAGATCGCTGTGGTAAATGGGCGGCTTCTTTAATTGGAGATACTGCTATTAGTGCTCAGGCTGAGGTGAAAAATGAGGCTGATCAGGTTGAAAAAACATCAGAACAGAATGGAGATTCTAAAGAACTGGAAGTCGATCTTTATAAGGTTGATCCAGAAAAAGAAAAACAGGTAATGAAGGAACTAAAAGAACTGGAAGAACTTGAAGAGCAGGAAGAAGTTGAAGAATCTGATAAAGACGAAAAAGAAGATAATGTGTTTGTTTAAATTATTTGATCAAAATTAAGAAGAAAAGGATTAAATATTAATAAGAGAGGTGCCAGATGGATTACCGTTTAGAAGAAGATAGTCTTGGGGAAGTAAGAGTTCCTGCAGATAAACTTTATGGTGCTCAAACAGCAAGAGCTGTTGAGAACTTTCCAATTGGAGAGGAGAAAATGCCGACAGCAATTATCAGGGCCTTTGGAATAGTTAAAAAGGCAGCTGTACTGGCTAATCATGAACAGGGATTGATCAGCAGAGCCAAAAGAGATTATATTTTAAGAGCAGCCGATGAACTAATTGCCGGAGAACTGGATCAGCACTTTCCTATTTCTCTCTGGCAGACAGGCTCCGGAACTCAGACCAATATGAATGTTAATGAGGTTCTGGCAAATAGAATTTCAGAGCTGGCAGGAGAAAAACCGGGAAGCAAAAAACCCGTTCATCCCAACGATGATGTTAATATGTCTCAGTCATCAAATGATACATTCCCAACTGCAATGGCTCTGGCGGCTGTAGGCAGAATAGAAGATTTTTTGCTTCCTATTTTTGAGGATTTGAAAATGGAATTGAAGCAAAAAGCTGATAAGTATTCAGACTTAGTTAAAGTTGGGCGGACTCATTTAATGGATGCAACTCCAATTACTCTTGGACAGGAATTTTCAGCCTTTGCTGCCCAGATCTCTGATATTATAGAGATGCTCAGAGACAGTCTGAAATACTTAAAGAAAGTTCCGCTGGGAGGAACTGCAGTTGGAACAGGTTTAAATACAAAGTCCGGTTTTGCCGAAAAAGCAGTTAACTACATTAATCTCGAAACTGATAAGGAATTTATTGCTGCAGAAAATAAATCAGCCGGGATTGCAGCCCATGATAGTTTTGTTAATTTAAGTGGTGTTTTAAAAACAGCTGCTTCTTTTTTGATGAAGCTGGCCAATGATACTCGCTGGCTTTCTTCGGGTCCCCGCTGTGGAATCGGTGAGCTCAAAATTCCTAAAAATGAGCCGGGAAGTTCAATTATGCCGGGGAAAGTTAATCCTACTCAGGCAGAAGCCTTATTTCAGGCTGCTGCTCAGGTGATGGCCAATGATACTGCTGTTAACATTGGTGGAGGCAGCGGTAATTTTCAGCTTAATGCTGCTAAACCACTAATTATTTATAATATACTGCAGTCAATCAGGCTGCTGGGTGATGCTGTTAATTCTTATAATCAGCGATGTCTTAAAGGAATTCAGGTAAATGAAGAGCAGATTAATAAATACCTGGAACAGTCATTGATGCTGGTAACCGCACTAAACCCAGTAATTGGTTATGATAGGGCAGCTGAGATTGCTCAAAAGGCTTTTAAAGAAAATATAAGCCTCAAAGAGGCTGCAGTTAAGCTTAATTATTTAAGTGCCGAAGAATTTGAGCAGTATGTCGACCCCAAAAAAATGACTGAAGCTAATCTAAAATAATCCAAACCTATTCACCTAGCGGGAATTATCCCTTTTATGTCTAAATTTGGCGATGGGATTATCAGGAAATTTTACAGTTATATATATCTTAAATAAAGTTCTGGGTTAATATCTCAGAACTTTTTTCTTTTGGGAGATCCTATATTATTATAAAAATTATTGGTAATGCTTATTATTAAGATGTTTATAGGACTTTTTTGCTCTAAAAAAGAGGACTTCTGTAAAAAATATTGAATTATATTAAA
>JBKHFK010000033.1:0-11531 GCA_046540295.1 Halanaerobium sp. | reverse complement strand
TGCTGGCTGCGGCAGCCAGCAGTTGAGTCAGGAAGAAATGGACAGGATATTAAAAGAAAAATCTGAACACAGCAGGAATTATAATGTTGAATATAGAATTAGTCTGCAGGAGATGGAATGTCAGGCTGAAGAATTAATTGATCGCATCAAAGCCTATACAGGGATAATTGATGAAGTCGAATTTACTGAAAAAGAACTGATAATATCTTATGATGATCGTTTAATAACTCCGGCTGAAATTTCAGACTTAATTCAATAAAAGAAATGAGGAGATTAAAATGCAGAGCCATGAAATTGATTATGAAATTATTGGTGATGACATGCAGGTTGTAGAGGTGGAGCTGGATCCGGAGGAGACTGTAATTGCTGAAGCCGGGGCTATGAACTGGATGGATAATGGAATCTCTTTTGAGGCCAAAATGGGAGATGGAACTGAACTGGATAAGTCTATTTTAGGAAAAATATTTGGTGCCGGCAAAAGAGTTATTACCGGTGAGTCGATTTTTATTACCCATTTTACAAATCGGGATTACGGCAAAAAGAAAATTGCCTTTGCTGCCCCATATCCAGGCAAAATTATTGCTCTTGATCTGGCAGAACTGCCGCAGAATCAATTTACCTGTCAGAAGGATGCTTTTTTGTGTGCTGCTCTGGGAACAAAGGTTGATATCACCTTCAGCAAACGTTTTGGCACCGGATTATTCGGAGGGGAAGGTTTTATCCTCCAGAAATTAAGTGGTGACGGCAGAGCTTTTGTTCATGCCGGGGGAACAGTGGTTAAAAAAGACCTTAAAAACGAAAAGCTTAAGGTTGATACAGGCTGTCTGGTTGGTTTTACCTCTGGTATTGATTACAATATTGAAAGAGCAGGTGAATTAAAATCCATGCTTTTTGGTGGTGAAGGACTATTTTTAGCCACCCTTCAGGGTACAGGTACGGTTTATCTGCAGAGTCTGCCATTTTCACGACTTGCAGATAGAATTATCAAAAATGCTCCCCGAGTTTCCGGAAAACAAAAGGGAGAGGGCTCTGTACTGGGCCAGATTGGAAACATGCTGGATGGAGATAATTTTTAACCAAATTGTAATCTCTTTAACTTGCAAAGCCTCCCTGAATATTAGATAATGTATATTAATACCTATAAAATTAATAATATACTGAAAAAATAAATAAGGGAGGTAATAAAATGTTAACTTTAAAAGAAATAAAGGCCAATCCTGATTTTCAACATATGATCAAAGAGGCCAATCATTATCTTTCAGAAAAAGGATATACAGAACATGGTTTTAGACATGTTAATTTTGTTTCAGATACTACCAAAAGAATTTTAAAAGATTTAGGTTTTGATAAAAAAACAGTAGAACTGGGAGCTATTGCCGGTTATCTGCATGATGTGGGTAATATGTTTAACCGCAAACACCATGGAATTTCCGGTGCCAATATTGTTTATACTGAACTTCGGCGGCTGGATGTTCCTTTAGAAGATATAACAAAAATCACAACTGCGATTGCCAATCATGATGTAGAAATCGGCCAGGCTGTCAGCCCGATTACAGCTGCTCTGATTCTGGCTGATAAAAGTGATGCCCACAGAACCAGGGTTAACAAAAAGGACTCTACTTTTATTCACGACCGGGTCAATCTTGCAATTAGAGATTCCAAAATTTCTGTAGATTCTGAGGAAGAAACAATCACTCTAAGTATTGATTACGATTCTTCGATCAGCCAGGTAATGGACTATTTTGAAATTTATTTATACCGCATGGAGTTGTGTAAGGAAGCAGCCAAATATTTAGGCTGCAGGTTTAGATTATTAATCAATGAACTTGAGCTTTTAGGTCATGTTAATTATCAGGAAGATTAAAGAAAATAACTTATTTAATATAATTAAGGAAGGTAATTATGTTTTTAAAATTATTGATGATTTTTATTATAATACCACTGATTGAGCTTTACTTTTTGCTTGAAATTAGCCAGTTTATCGGAGTTTTTACAACTGTAATGATTATAGTCTTTACAGGAGCGGCTGGGGTGAGTATTGCCAAAAGGCAGGGCTATCAGGTAGTTAATAATATTCGTTCCACTCTTAATCAGGGTCAGATGCCGACTGATGATTTAATCAGTGCCTTACTAATTTTAATTGGTGGAGTTACTTTATTAACTCCCGGTTTTTTAACTGATATTACAGGATTTTTGCTTATTTTACCGGGTTCCCGGGATTTAATTGCTGCTCTGGTCAAAAAATATTTTCTTAAATATGTTAAGGAAAATAAAGTTGAGGTTCATTATGGAAGTCAGTTTAACCAGAGAACAAATAGTCAGCAGAGCCAGGATAAATATGCTGCCTATGAAGATGATTTTATTGATGTAGAAGCAGAAGAGGTTAAAGAAGATAAAGATTTAAAATAGTGATATATACTTGAAAAAAATAAATAGTCAAAAAAAGAGGAGCCAGTTTAAAACTGAGCTCCTCTTTTAAATTCATTATTTAACTTAGGCATTTTGATAGAGCAGACGATGACGCAAATTGAAAATATGTGCAAAGGCATAATTTTCCTCTAACTGCATTTCATAGATCAGCTTGTTTGTCATCAAAACAGAGACTCTAAAGGCTGAAGCGATATCATCTTCAAAGCTGTATTCTCTATCTAAAAACTCTTCGTGTTCTTTTTCAATAAAAGTTTCGAGATCATTTCTGTAAACAAATTTTTCTTCCAGTTCCCGCTTAAAAAAATCAGGATGCAGATTCTGAGCATGCTGATTTAATTTCCATTCATGATAAATGTGAACTGTTTTTTCCCAGAGTGTTCCAGGATCAAGTTCAGGATCATTATGGGCTCTGCAGAAATAATCAGCAATATAATGAAATAATTCTCCCAGTTTAACTGCAAATTTATAGGGCTTTTGATCAGGATTCATTTCCTTTAATTCCTCAAACTGCTGATAGAAATTTTCCATAGTTTCGTCTTTAAAGTGGCTTATATCTCCTTCAATAAAATCAGGTTTCATACTTCCCCAGGCCAGAGCCAATTTGGAAAGCCAGATATCATTTTTCGCAAAATGATCATGGATTTTATAAGCCAGCATCTTATGTGTTCTAGTATCCAGTTTAAATACCTCCCGGTAATATCTGTCCTTTTCAACAAATTCCGATATTCTTATAATAACACAAAGGAAAGCAGTTAGCAAATGGATTTATCTTCCATTCGGCTTGCTTTTACTGTTTGATTTTTAAATATTGAATCTCCAGCTTTATTTTGATAAGATTTTATTAGAATTTAGATATTAAATTCAGCAAAAAATATTAATTCAGCCTTAATTAATGTCTGTTTTAATTTTAATGGAGTTATTTTAAGATATCTGTTAAGCTGCTTACTAAAATTCTACATATTTAAGTTAAAATTTAAGGTTATCAGCTAAAATAAAGAGGAGAGATAAAAAATGAAAGCAAAAAAACTTACTGGAGAAAAAGCGACAGAATATATTGAGGATGGAATGATTATTGGCCTTGGTACCGGTTCAACTGCCTATTATGCAATAAAAAAGGTAGGAGAGATGGTCAGAAACGGCTTAAAAGTCAGGGCTGTGCCCACATCTAAAGAAACTGCAGAACTGGCAGCAGAAGAAGGAATAGAGCTGGTGGAGCTGGCAGATGTTGAGTCCCTGGCTGTTACAATTGATGGTGCAGATGAAGTTGATCCCAATTTTAATCTGATTAAAGGTGGTGGAGGTGCTTTACTGAGAGAAAAAATAGTTGCTTCAGCCACAGAAAAATTAATTATTGTTGTTGATGAGACAAAGATGGTGGAGCATCTGGGTGCTTTTCCACTGCCGGTAGAAGTTACTCCTTTCAGCTGGCAGTATACTCAGCGGATGATCGAAAAATTCAGCTGCAGTTCTGAAATTAGAAAAGAAGATGGAGAAATTTTTGTAACAGATAATGGGAACTATATTCTGGACTGTAATTTTGGTAAAATTGAGGATCCGGTTAAGATCACTGTTGAGTTAAATAAACTGCCCGGAGTTGTAGAAAATGGAATTTTTGCAGAAATGGCCGAAGTAGTTGTTATCGGCTTTAATGATGGTCGGGTAGAAGTATTAGAAAAATAATAATCTATAATTATATGACAGAAAAAGCTATAAGCAGTAAAAAGGGAGCCGGCATTAAAGCTGAGGCTCCCTTAAAAATTTAAAATTTACTAAGCCGCATCTGAAATTTCAGCTAAGTCTTTTTCTGAAAATATTTTTTCCCTTATAATACTGCTAATAATAACCAGGGGTATAGAAATTTCACCAGCGGATTGCAGTAAATGAAACTCCAACATAACTTGCTTCAAAAAGAGTCATTGGAATTCGGCAGATAGCAGCTGTTCCAATATAGCTGAAAATAATGCGCGGACTTGCACCTTTTCTATAGAGCGCTGCTGCAACAGGAAAGGCAACATATAAACCACCAACAGTTGTGCTGGCCAGAACAATTGCCCAGAGATAGGAGAGCAAACCAGATTCCTCTCCCAGATGTTTTTCAATAGTCTCTTTATCCACCCAGACTTCAAAGAGGCCAATCAGCAGAAAAACTGCCGGCAAAAATTTGACCATGGTTATAAAAAATGAATAAAAATTATCAAAAATTCCCTGTGCAGTATTCAAATCCAGAATAAATCCTGCAGTCATAAAAATAGCAAAAAGAATAATTAACCAGTAATCTTTTAAGTGTTTTTTCATTAGATAAACAGCTCCCCATAAAATAATCCAATTACTACTGAAACAATGACAGCCATCATTAGGGAGATTATATTTCTGATAACTGTAATTTTAAGTCCAAAAAAATCTTTTTCTACCGGATAGGTAACTATACCGACCATCATTAAAGTGGTTGTAAAAGCAGCAATCACCGTATAACTCACACCTTTTTCCAGTAATACTCCGGCAAGTGGAAAGGCGACAAAACCCGGCATAAAAGCAAGAGAACCAAGGCCTCCTGCCAGTGCTACCCCAACTGCACCACTACCATCACCCAAATATTTTAAAATGAGATTATCAGAGACAAAATATAGAGAAAGTGCTACCAGAATAATCAAATTCAAAAAAACAGGAGAATTTTTGCGGATTTTTTTGAATCCAATTTTTAATCCCCTTACTGTTTTTTCGCGGTCAATCAAAAATAAAATAGCGGTCAGTACAGCTGTAAAATAATTAATCATGAGTCTTCAACAACATTCTTTTTAAGCCAGCTGATAATATCATCAGATTCATATAGAGGCTCTCCGTCAATAAATAAACAGGGGACCTGTCGTTTGCCACCAATTTCAATTAATTCAGATTCTGCTTTTTGGTCCTGATTAATATTTTTTAATTCAATCTCTTCCAGATCATTTCTGTCAATAAATTTAGTTACTTTTCGACAGTAGGGACAGGTAGGGTAGTAATATAATAGCAGTTCACTCATGTTATCATCCTTCCATTTATAAAATATGACTCCTAAAATATAATTTCTATTTAACATCTAAAAATCCTTTATTAAATTTTAATTGAAAAATATTACAATATTATGTAAAATTATGTTATAATCTAGATTAAGGAAGCTAAAAGCTAATATTTTGAAAGGGGTAATTATGCAGAACAATTATAACCAGGAACTTAAAAAGTTGAGCAGGGGGCAAAATCTTGAACTGATGAAATTTCGCTTTAAACTGGCTGAATTAAATTTAAATTTTGAAACTCTGATTGAGATTATTGAAAAAGCAGCTGAGTTAGAGCAGGAAAATGAATTTCTGCAGCTGATTTTAAATAAATCTTTTAATTTAATTCCCGAGGCTGATTACGGTAAAATAGTGATTAACAGCAGTGACTCTGCATATTTTTTAGAAAAAGTTGAAAGAGAAAATGAAATTTACTTTGATCTGGAAAATAATTTAGAGGCTAATTTAAAAAAGGATATTATTTTTAAAAACAAAAAATCTGCCAGTAAATTAGTAATTAATTTAAAAACCGAAAATCAAAATTACGGTGCTGTAATTTTGTATATATCTGCAGCCAGTCCTCAATCATTTAGTACTGCTTCAAATAAAATAGCTGCTCTATTAGAAAAAATTGCCTCTTTTTATTTAAAAAATAAGCACTACCAAAAACTGCAGCATAAATTAAATCGGGAAATTACAGTTTTATTAAGCAACTTAATGGGAATTCATGATCATTATACAGAAGGACATAATCAAAAAGTAGCAGAATTAAGTAAAGAACTTGCCCGGCTGCTTAATTTGAGTGATTCAGATGTTAAAAAAGCTTATCTGACAGGAATTCTGCATGATATAGGTAAAACTTTAGTTCCAGCTTCAATTTTAAACAAAAAAGAAGCCTTAACCACTGAAGAATATTCATTAATTAAAAAACATCCACTCTGGGCTTATAAAATTTTATCAAATTCTGATGAATTAAAGGATATTGCAGAATTTGTACTTCATCATCATGAACGCTGGGATGGTAACGGCTATCCCTCCGGTCTGGCAGGAGAAGAAATCCCACTAATCTCCCGGATAGTTTCTCTGGCAGATGCCTGGGATGCGATGTGCTCTAATCGGGTTTATCAAAAAGCTCTGAGCAGAAAAGAGGCAATTAAACAGCTTAAAATTAATAAAGCCAGACAGTTTTCACCTGATTTAGTAGACATATTTTTAGATTATATTAGTTAAAGTAAATATTTAATGAGATTTTAAGTAAGAGCTCTTTAAAAAATTGATAAATTCTGTTATAATAGTAAAGTAGACAATAATTTTTTTGATATAAATTTGAATAATTACATTAAAAAGCCAAAAGGTGGAGAAAAAATTGAGAAGAAGAGAGCGCTTAACCGGTTTTTTTATTATATTTATTCTGCTTACTTTTTCTGCCTACAGTAATTCTATGAATGTAGGTGGACGGATTGGGATAGTATCTAATCAGCAGGAGCAGCTTGAACAGCGGAGTTCTAAACAGGAAAACGACAGAGTGTTAAATAAGAGCGAAAAAAACTTCAATACTTCAGTTAATAATAATGATAAAAATAATGATAAAAATACTGGTGATAATGATAATACTGATAAGAATGATAAAAAAACTGATAATAAAAGGGATTCAGAGCAGGAAGAGCAGGTTGAAGTAAATCCAGAATCTACTGAAGCAGCTCGGGAATCCAATTCAATAAAAAGGGATATAAATTTAAATGATCGAGAACAGAATCCAGATGATAAGCGAGAAGAGACTGGAGTCTTTACTGAACAGAGAGAAGAGAATGATAAACAGCTGCAGTTTGATAAACCGGATAATAGTCAAACACCTTTTAAAGAAAGAAATGAAAAAGAGTTAATTGACCAGGTTAAAGTACATAAGGTTCAAAGTGGAGAAACTCTCTGGGATATTGCCCATAAACATGATCTAAATATTGATTCTTTAATAGGTGCCAATAATATCAGCAATATGAACAGTATCAAACCGGGTCAGGAATTTAAAATCTTACCTGTAAAAGGGATTATTTATCGGGTATCACCTGGAGAAAGTGTAAATAGTATTGCCGGTAAATTTGATGTTAAAATTGATACAATACTGGAAGATAATAATCTGGAAGGAACTTCAGATTTACAGGTAGATCAAAATTTAATTTTGAGAGGTGCCAAACCGGAATTTAGTTATCAGGACCGGCTGGATCAGAAGTTTATGTATCCAATTAATACCCGGATTACTTCTTATTATGGTCCGCGCTGGGGAAGAATGCATGAGGGAGTAGACTTTGCAGCTCCGATGGGTAGTCCCATTAGAGTAGTTAGTTCTGGCCGGGTTGTCTTTAGCGGCTGGTCGGGTGGTTATGGTTATGTTGTGATTGTTGAACATCAGAAGGGCTTAAGAACACTTTATGCTCATAATTCCAAACTTTTAATTAAAGAAGGGCAGTCAGTTGCTAAGGGAGAGGTTATTGCTCGTTCCGGAAATACCGGGAATTCGACTGGACCTCATCTCCATTTTGAAGTTCAGGTTAATGGTCGTCCCGAAAATCCTTTAGATTACATTAATAAATAAATAGTTTTTAGTAAAGTTAAAGCTCTCCACTATTTAATTTAGTGGGGAGCTTTTTTTATTTTTTTGTTTTAAATCTACCTTGACACTAAATCAATTATATCCTATAATTGATTCAACAAACATTTGAATAATTGTTCATATATAATAAACAAACAGTTGAGGTGGTTAAAATGCAGAAAACTGAAGAAAAAAGTAAAAACAGTGAAAAAGAATTTGAACTTGAAGGATTAAACTGTTCTAATTGTGCCCTAAAAATTGAAGATCAGGTTAAAAACCTGGAGGGGATGGAAGATGTAGAACTCAATTTTGCTACTTCTACCCTTAAAGTTGCTGCTGAGGAATCAAGACTGCAAAAAATCAGAGAAGAGTTACAGCAAATTTCAGATCGGATAGAACCGGGTGTTAAAGTTAAGGATAAAGGAGAAAATAATCAAAGCACGGCTGAAGATAGTTCAAATCTTAAAGCCTATCTCTGGCAGAAGAAAAATATTTTTATTGGCACCTTATTTTTCATTTTTGCCTTGAGTTTTTCTCATTTGAATATTTTTACCGGAACAATTTATAAGAGTCTGGCTTTACCGGCATACATAACAGCATATTTTTTGATTGGTTATCCGGTTCTTAAAGCAGCTGTTTTAAATATCGGCCGGGGTCAAATTTTTGATGAAAACTTTTTGATGGTGATTGCAACTCTTGGTGCTTTTGGAATTAGAGAATATCCTGAGGCTGTAGCGGTTATGCTCTTTTATATGGTGGGTGATCTGTTCCAGGAAAGAGCAGTCAATAACTCCCGCCGTTCAATTAAAGACTTAATGGATATTCAGGCAGAATATGCAAACCTGGTAAAAGATGAAGAAATTATTAAAGTTGAGCCGGAAAAATTAAAAATTGGTGATTTAATTGCCGTTAAAGCCGGAGAAAAAATCCCGGTGGATGGTGAAATTGTAAGTGGAGAAACTGCTTTAGAGACTTCTGCTCTAACCGGAGAATCAATGCCAAAAGATGTGGCAGAAGGTGATCAGGTTTTAAGTGGAATGATTAACTTAAACAAACTGATTACAGTAAAAGTTACTAAAGAGTATAAGGATTCTACTGTAAAAAAAATACTGGAGCTGGTGGAAAATGCAAGTTCCAAAAAAGCTCCAACAGAGCAGTTCATCAGCAAATTTGCCCGCTATTATACTCCTTTTGTTGTTTTAACAGCATTTTTAGTTGCAACTTTACCGCCATTATTTACCGGAGCAGCTTTTAGCCAGTGGTTTTACAGATCTTTAATTTTTCTGGTTGTGTCCTGCCCCTGTGCTCTGGTTGTTTCAATTCCTCTTGGATTTTTTGGTGGAATTGGACTGGCCTCCAAAAATGGAATTTTAGTCAAAGGTGGAAATTACCTGGAAGCTCTCAATGAACTGGACAGTATTGTCTTTGATAAAACGGGTACTTTAACCGAGGGTGATTTTAAGGTAACTGAAGTTCAAATTTTCAGTGATCACAGCCGGGATGAGATTTTAAAAATTGCAGCTGAAGTTGAACAGTTTTCCAATCATCCAATAGCTCAGTCAATTGTAGAGGCAGCTGCAGATTACACCAAATATTCAGCTGCAGCAGAATATCAGGAGATTTCGGGTGCTGGAATTAAAGCTCGGCTGAATAATAATCAGATTTTAGCAGGAAATGAAAGACTTATGCAGAAAAATAATATTGACTATCTAAAAGCAGAAAGTACAGGTACAGTTGTTTATCTGGCTCAAAATGGTGAATTTTTGGCCTCGATTATTATTGCTGATCGTCCAAAAGAGGATGCTAAAGGAGCTATTTCTAGATTAAAGGAACTTGGAATCAATAATTTATCAATGCTGACCGGTGACAACAGCCAGACAGCAGCTGAGGTAGCCTCAAATCTGGGGCTGGATAATTACTATGCCGAACTGCTTCCAGATCAGAAAGTCGAAAAGGTAGAAGAACTGTTAAAAAGCTCCAAAAAACTGGCTTTTGTTGGTGATGGAATCAATGATGCTCCAGTGCTTGCCCGTTCAGATTTGGGAATTGCGATGGGAGGACTGGGATCAGATGCTGCAATTGAAGCTGCAGATGTAGTTTTAATGACTGATGAGCCTTCTAAAATAGTAACAGCCCTCAAAATTGCTGCTAAGACCAAAAAATTGGTCTGGCAGAATATTGTAATGGCTCTTTCGATAAAGGCTGCAGTAATGATTTTAAGCATTTTTGGATTGGCTTCAATGTGGGCCGCAGTTTTTGCAGATGTTGGAGTTGCTTTAATGGCAGTCTTTAATGTAATGAGGATTTTAAAGACAGAAAAAATTTAACTCAGAGAGTAATTTTGATTAAATTCAATCAGGATAAGAGGAATTTTATAATTTGGATAAAATTAATTTTAAGAAATGGAGTGAGATTGATGGCAGCTGAACTAAAAGAAAAGGCAATCTGTGATATCTGTGAGGTTTTTAATCCAGATAATCAGGTGGTAGAATTGATGAAAGAAAAAACTCTGGCTGACAATGTTGTTTATGAGCTGGCAGAACTGTTTAAAACAATGGGAGATCCAACCAGAATTAAGATTCTTTATGCCTTAAAAGAGAGGGAACTTTGTGTCTGTGATCTTTCAGAACTGCTTGAGATGAGTTCTTCTGCTATCTCTCATCAGCTTCGAATTTTAAGAAATAATAAACTGGTTAAATATCGAAAAGAAGGGCGTTCAGTTTACTATTCACTTGATGATGATCATGTAATGTGTCTTTTTGGCCAGGGACTTGAGCATGTACTTGAAGACAGATAAAATTTGCAGAGGAGATTAGATGTCGAAAATAAATGCAGTTCTGCTGGCAGGAGGAGAAAGCAGCCGCTTTGGGACTAATAAGGCTCTGCTATCTTTTGCCGGGATGAGTTTAATTGAATATATCTATTCTAATCTGCAGCAAAATTTTAAGCGGGTAATTGTGGTCGGTTCTAAAGCTGAGTACTCTTTTCTTAAAGCTGCAGAAATTAGAGAAGATATCTTTCAGAATCGGGGTCCACTTGCCGGTATTTATACCGGTCTCTACTTTTCTGACAGCAGTCATAATTTTATCTGCGGCTGTGATATGCCGTTTTTAAATAAGAAATATTTTAATTTTTTAAAAAGAGAAGCAGCTTTAAATCCGAAGGCAGAAATTATTGTACCCAGTTTTAATGGTTATCTGGAGCCTCTGGCAGCTATCTATCAGCGCTCACTTCTGCCTCAAATCAGAAGAGAAATACTACTAAATAATTTAAAAATAAAATCTTTTTATCAAAAGAGCCGCAAAAAGATAATTGAAGAAGAAGTTTTGAAAAGGAATTTCAGGCTGGAGAAGCTGTTTTTTAATCTTAATTACCCTGAAGACGAAAAGAAAGCACTGAATTATTTAAATCAGGATGGAGTAAATTATGATTAAATCATGCCGGGATAATTATTTCTGGAGCATCTGATATTTTAGCTCTTG
>JBKHFK010000032.1:0-11756 GCA_046540295.1 Halanaerobium sp. | reverse complement strand
CTTGACACAAATCTTTTAATATGGTAAAGTAATTAAAAACAGAATATTGTCTTATCAAGAGTGGTGGAGGGATCTGGCCCTGAGAAACCCGGCAACCAGCAGTTATACTGCCCGGTGCTAAATCCAGCAGGTTAAGCCTGAAAGATAAGTAGTTGTGAAGCCCACTTCTACTTAAGAAGTGGATTTTTATTTTTATGTTATTTTTAAAACAACTAGTAGAGAGTGATAGTTATTTTTAACTGAGATTATAAAAAAATAAAATAAAAAGCAGCAGAGAAGTTTAAGGAGGATAAGATTAACAATGAAAATAAAAAATATTTTTGATCAAAAAGAGGTTGTATTTTCTCTGGAGATATTTCCGCCCCGGCCGGATGTTCCGATAGAAAATATTTATCAGACCTTAGAAGAATTAAAAGATATTGATCCTGATTATATAAGTGTAACCTATGGTGCCGGTGGAGGAATACGCAAAAACAGAACCTGTGAACTTTCTTCAATCATTAAAGAAAAATATGATGTAGAAGCCCTGGCCCATTTAACCTGCATTAATTCTGATCAGGAGACATTAAATAAAATTTTGTCCCGACTTGAAGCAAAGGGTATTGACAATATTTTAGCACTGCGGGGAGATAAACCTGATGATGGTGAGCCGCTGGGTGATTATAATTATGCCTATCAGCTGGTTGAACATATTAAAGAAAATAATGACTTTGGAGTTGCAGCTGCCTGCTATCCTGAAGGTCACCTGGAAACAGAAAGTCTGGAACAGGATCTTGAATATTTAAAACAGAAAGTTGATTATGGAGTTGATTATTTAATTTCACAGATGTTTTTTGATAACTCACTTTTTTATAAGTTCCGCAATAAAGCTAAAAAAAGAGGGATTAATGTTCCCATTGAAGCTGGAATTATGCCGGTAATTAATAAAAAACAGGTAGGACGAATTATTGAATTATCTGATGCCTATTTTCCAGAGAAATTCCAGAAAATTTTAGATAAGTATGAAGATAATCCTGAAGCTTTAAGAGATGCCGGGATTGCCTATGCAGTTGAGCAGATTGTTGATTTAATTTCCAGTGAGGTGGATGGAATTCACCTCTACACAATGAATAATCCCTATGTAGCACGCAGGATTAAAGAAGCTGTAGGTTCCTTAATTACCCACATTAACGGCAAAAAGGTTGATTAAAATGGAATTTGAAATTGATAGAAATGAGGTTTTAAGATATTTACAGACGTCAAAAGATTTAGATGATCAAAATATTAATCGCCTGCTTGAGGAATCAATTGCTGAAATAAAAAAATTGATAAATTTTCGTTATCTTTATCAAAAGTTTGCGATTGAAGAAACAGAAGCGGGAGTGAAAATTAAAGATACTACTCTGACTTTAAAAGGAAGAAGTATCAAAAAACATCTTCAGAATTCTAAAGAAATTTATCTGATGGCGGCTACACTGGGGGCTCAGGTTGACAAAAGAATTTCTTATTATGAAAAAATTTCAGTAACAAAGTCAATGATTTTTGATGCCTGTGCCACCACAGCGATTGAAGAAGGCTGTGATCAGGTTGAAGCCGAAATCAAAAAAGAAGTGCTGGCTGCTGGTAATGAAGATATTACTTTTCGCTACAGTCCCGGCTACGGGGATCTTGGAATAGATATTCAAAAAGAATTTTTGAGGATATTAAAGGCACCGAAAAAAATTGGCTTAACTGCATCTAAATATAATATGCTAATCCCTACAAAGTCGGTAACAGCAATTATTGGGGTGCTGGAAGAAAAAGTAGAAAAAAATAATAATTTAAGTAATGATAAAAATGATGAAGAAAATCTGGAAGATAGAGATTTAGAATTTGAAGCAAGACACTGTCAGAACTGTTTATTATATGAGGACTGTGAGTTGAGAAGAAAGGGGATTTACTGTGGAGCTAAAAGCTAAACTGGGCAACAGAGTTATATTATTTGATGGCGCTATGGGGACAGTGCTGCAGCAGCGGGGTTTAAAGGCTGGAGATGTACCGGAAAAGTTAAATATAGAAAAGAGTAAAGAGATTGTCGATATTCATAAAAGTTATCTAAAAGCCGGGGCTGAAATTTTGACAACAAATACTTTTGGAGCTAATGCTTTAAAAATGGAGGAGATTGATTATTCAGTTGAAGAAATTATAGCTGCTGCAGTTCAAAATGCCCGTCAGGCTATTGTAGTAGCAGGGAGTGATGCTTTAGTTGCTCTGGATATGGGACCTTTAGGGGAACTTTTAGAGCCAATGGGTAGTTTAAGCTTTGATGAAGCCTATAATCTTTATCAGCAGCAGATTCTGGTTGGAGTTGAGTATGGGGCAGATTTAATACATATAGAAACAATTGCTGACCTTTATGAGGCCAGAGCAGCAGTGCTGGCGGCAAAAGAAAATTCTAACCTGCCTGTTTTCTGTACACTCACCTTTGAAGAAGACGGTCGCACCTTTACTGGCGGCAGTATCCGTTCTATGATTTCTGTACTGGAGGGTCTGGGAGTTGATGCTCTTGGCCTCAACTGTTCACTTGGTCCACAAAAATTGGAACCACTGGTGGAAGAAGTTTTAAATTATTCCAAGATACCGGTTATTCTGCAGGCAAATGCAGGGCTGCCGGTGGTTGAAGATGGAGAAACAGTATTTAAGATTTCGCCGGAAGAATATTTTAAACCGCTAGCCCGTCTTTACGAAAAAGGTCTGGCAGTTGTCGGCGGCTGCTGTGGTACTAATGAAGAATTCATTTCTCTAATTGCAGATAATTTAAAAAATAAAATAGTTAGGGAGAGAAAAGTGACTCAAGAAAGCCTTGTCTGCTCACCTTCTCAGTCTGTTAATCTTGCTGGTGTTAATGTGGTGGGAGAGAGAATCAATCCAACCGGTAAAGCAGCTTTTAAAAATGCTTTGAGAAACGGAGATTTTGATTATATTTTAAAAGTAGCAGTAGAAGAAGTTGATGCCGGTGCAGATATTCTTGATGTGAATCTGGGGCTTCCCGAAATAGATGAAAAGGAAATAATGGTAAAGGTTATTAAGGAACTTCAGGGAATTTTAGATATCCCCTTACAGATTGACTCCAGTGATCCAGAGGTTATAGAAAAAGCTTTAAGATATTATAATGGGACTGCAATTGTCAACTCAGTTAATGGAGAAATTGAGGTTCTGGAAAAGACTCTTCCTGCTGTAAAAAAATATGGAGCAGCAGTTATTGGACTGACTATGGATGATGATGGAATACCAGATACTGCTGAGGGACGTTTTGAAATTGCAGAAAGAATTGTTAAAAAGGCAGCAGAATTTGGAATAAGGAGAAATAAAATTATTATTGACTGTCTAACTCTTACTGCCTCAGCCCAGCAGGAAGGAGTAAAGGAAACACTTAAAGCTTTAAAAAGAGTAAAAGAAAAATTAGGAGTTAAAACAACACTCGGGGTTTCCAATGTTTCTTTTGGTTTACCTGCCCGCCCTGTATTAAATAGAACTTTTTTAAGTATGGCACTTTTTCAGGGTTTAAATTTACCGATTATAGATCCCAATGATAAGGAAATGATGGCAGCAGTTAAGGCAGCTGCAGTTTTGAATAATATTGACCAGGGGGCGGCTGAATATATAGAATATATGGCTGAAGCAGAAGATGATTCTAAAAAAGAAGAAAAGTCAAATGGTGACAAGCAGGAACAGAGTGATTTAAAAATGGTGATTGTAAAAGGTTTAAAGAGTGAAGCTGCTCGTTTGACTGAATCAATTTTAAAAGAAAAAGAAGCACTGGAAGTTGTAAATGAGTATTTAATTCCTGCATTAGATATTGTGGGTGAGCGCTATGAAAAAGGAGAAATATTTTTACCACAGCTTGTACAGTCAGCAGAAACTGTTAAGGAAGCCTTTTCAGTTTTAAAAGAAGAGATGGCCCGCACTGGCGGCAGAGATATTTCTAAAGGCAGGATCGTGATGGCTACTGTAAAAGGTGATGTTCATGATATCGGTAAAAATATAGTCAAAACTGTATTAGAAAATTATGGCTATCAGATAATTGATCTGGGACGGAATGTAAATATTAAAGAAGTAGTTAAAGCTGTTAAGGAGAATGAAATTAAACTTTTAGGTTTGAGTGCCTTAATGACTACAACGGTTAAAAACATGGAAAAAACAATCAACGCTGTTCGAGAAGCTGCACCGGCCACTAAAATTATGGTAGGGGGAGCTGTTTTAACAGCAGATTATGCAGAGATGATAGAGGCTGATTTTTATGCCAGAGATGCAAAAGAAGCAGTTGAAATTGCTAAAGAAATATTTAAAGAATAACTTGAGTTTATAAAATAAGTACTAAAAAATGCCTCCAGCTATCAAAGCTGGAGGCACTAAATTTTTAATTAATTTCTTCAATATTTTCCTGTTCGGCAGCAAGTTCAGCATAATGGACAGCATGCTGTTTTAATTCAATTATCTTTTCTTTGGTGATTGTTCTGACAACTTTTGCAGGCACTCCTAATACAAGACTGCCGGGAGGAAGTTTAGAGTTTTCCGGAACTACTGCTCCAGCTCCAACAATTGATCCTTCCCCAATCCGGGCACCGCTTAAGATTGTTGCATTCATTCCAATTAATGACCTATTTCCAATTTTACAGGCGTGGATTACTGCATTGTGACCGATTGTTACATAATCTCCAATTTCAACCCCCTGATTCTGCTCCACATGAATGGTAGAGTTTTCCTGAATATTTGAATATTTACCTACTTTAATTTTTGCCAGGTCGGCTCTGACAACTGTATTATACCAGATGCTTGAGTGTTCAGCTATTTCCACATCTCCTATAATTTTACTTCCAGGAGCAAGAAAAGAATTTTTGGCAATTTTGGGACTTTTTTTCTTGAATTTATAAAGCATTATTAAAACCTCCACTTATATTTATTGTTCTGATTAATTATTTCTCTCTAAAGATTAAAAGTCCTCTTTTAGTGGTGATTTAACTTGCAAGCACTGTTAAAATAATTTATAATTAAAGATGTATGAAATTAGAGGTGAAAATTATGTCAAAAAAAAGAGTGGCTATATTTGGAGGAACTTTTGATCCGCCACATTTAGGACATTTTATTTTAGCAGAGCAGATTAAAAATCGTTTTGAACTGGCAGATGTAATTTTTATGCCTGCCGGCAGGCCACCACATAAAAAAGATAAGGATATTTCACCTGATCAGGCCAGATTTGAGATGTTAAAATTGGCTGTAAATAAAAACGAAACATTTTCTCTTTCGGACTGGGAATTAAAAAAAGATGGATATTCATATACAGCAGAAACTCTGGCTGAGTTTGTGCCCCAGCTTGATGCGGAAGAGGTCTTTTTTATTATTGGGGCTGATTCTCTTTCCGAAATTTTTAAATGGAAAGACCCTGAGTATTTATTAGCAGAAGGGAAATTTATAGTTTTTAATCGTCCCGGATATAATTGCAGGGATATTTTAAATCAGAAGCTATTTAAGCCTTATTTGAATAATATTTTAACATACGAGGGTCTTAATATAGAAATTTCATCTTCTTTTATCCGAGAAGAATATAGAAAGGGTAATTCTATACGTTATTTAACTTTAGATAAAATTGAAGATTACATAAATAAAAATAATCTTTACAGGTGATTAAATGTCATTAAAAAAAGTAAATTTGAAATCTGATCTCGATCTGGAAAAAATAAAAAAATTACTGGGTAAAGAAAGATATAAGCATACAAAATTTGTATTAAAGGCAGCTTTAAAATTAGCAAAAGGATTAAGATTGAATCTTAAAAAAGTAGAGTCCGCTGCTTTATTACATGATATTGCTAAGAGTAAAAGTATTTTAGAATTAAAAAAGATTCTTAGAAACTCAAGGTGGGAGCCGGATCAGCTTGAAATGGAGATTGTTCCGGTGCTCCATGCACCTGCAGGAGCAGTAATGGCAGAAGAAATTTTTGGGGTGAGTGATTTAGAAATTTTAGAGGCTATTAGATTTCACACTCTGGGACATCCTCAAATGGGTGAAATAGCGCAGGTGATTTATGCAGCTGATTTTATATCTGAAGATCGTAATTTTGATGGTTTAGCTAAAATTAGAACTGAAATCGAAAATGATTTTTATTCCGGATTATATTTAATTACAACTCATGTAATTAAATATCAACTGGAAAAGGATAATTTTATTCATCCTTTTTCAAATGATTTTCGAAATAAATTACTAAAAAAGAAGTGATTATTAAATGTTAGAAAAATTAACTGACTGGAAATATATAGCCGTAATAATTTTTTTGGTTATTATCGGTGTTGCCATTCCTTTTTTGTGGAATGATGAATTAAGTCAGATTTCATCAAGTGGGCCTTTTAAAGAAAATAAAATTAATATTTTAGCTGTTGGATATGACTCAAAAGTTAACGGCGCTTCCCGGGCGGATACTATTATTGTAATCAGTCTTGATGTTGAGACAAATGAGGCTTCGATTGTTTTTCTGCCTCGGGATACTTATATAGACTCCGAAAAAAGAAATTTTACCAAGTTGAATTCTTCACATGTATATGGGGGAGTTCAATTAACACAGGAAACTATAGAAGAAATGTTAAATATTAAAATTGATTATTATCTGGAAACAGATTTCACCGGCTTTGAAAGAATTATTGATCGCCTGGATGGAGTAGATATTAATGTTGCCAGCGATTTAAACTATGAGGATAAGGCAGGAGGGCTTAAAATTGATATTCCTGCAGGAGAACAGAATTTAAATGGAGAAGAAGCTCTTCATTATGTTCGGTATCGTGATTCTAGAGGGGATATTGGTAGAATTGAACGTCAGCAAAAATTTGTAAATGCTGTTTTAGCAAAGGTTCTTTCTCCTTCAATTGTTGCTAAAGTTCCAGGTATAATAAAAGAAGTAAATGATGCTGTGAATACAAATATTCCTATTCAGGATTTTACACCATTTTTAAATACAGCTAAGGAGATTGATTTAAGTCAGGTTGAAACTAAAATGCTGCCTGGTGAAGCTGAATATATTAATGGTATCAGTTACTGGGTGCCTGATAATGAAGAAACTGAAATAATGGTTGATAATCTTATTCGAAATAAATCTTATATTCAAAATAAAGAATATCAGATTAAAGTTTTAAATGGAGTTGGTGAGTCAGGAGCAGCTTCCGAAACAGCTGAGTTACTTGAAAAACATGGTTTTGAAATTACTGATGTTGAGAATGCTGATAATTATGACTATCAGCGTTCATTAATCAAATATTACAGTGAAGAAGATGAGAAGAAAGCTTCTCAGATTGCAGAACTAATAGATGCTGAGATTGAATTTGTAGAAGATGATAAAGAAGATAATGATAAAAAATTAGAGGTTATAGTGGGGGCGGGCTATGAAAAGTCTGTTTAAGGAGGAATTTAATAATGTCAGATTTAAGTATTAAAGATATAGCTTTAATGGCTGCAGATGCAGCCGATGATAAAAAAGCTGAGGATATTGATGTATTGAATGTTCAGGGTTTAACGGTAATTGCTGATTATTTTGTGATCTGTAGTGGTAATTCTGATCAGCAGGTTAGAGCTATAGCAAGGGCAGTCGATGAGAAGTTATCTGAAAAAGAAATTGAACCCAAAAAAATGGCGGGGATGGATGATGCCAGGTGGGTTTTAATTGACTATGCAGATGTTATTGTCCATGTTTTTCAAAAACGTGAACGAGAATACTATGATCTCGAACGCCTCTGGTCAGATGCAGAAAAAATTCTGCGTCAGAGTGAAGGAGAAAATGAGTAGTTTGATTGGAGCTTAATTAATTTTGAAGATAAAATAGATAATATTTTAACTTAATGAGGAGTGTGAAGATCTTTGCAGGACTATTATCCGTTTCAAGAAATAGAGAAAAAGTGGCTTAAAAACTGGGAAGACTCAAATTTACATAAAACTGGAGATGACCAGGATAAGGAAAATTATTATGTTTTAGAAATGTTTCCCTATCCATCTGGAAATTTACATATGGGTCATGTACGAGTTTATTCTATCGGTGATGTAATTGCCCGTTATAAGAGAATGAAAGGTTATAATGTTCTTCATCCAATGGGCTGGGATGCTTTTGGCTTACCGGCAGAAAATGCAGCAATTAAGCATGGGAATATTCATCCGAAGGAATGGACCTGGGATAATATTGCCCACATGAAAGAACAGATGAAGGCAATGGGTTTAAGTTATGACTGGAACCGTGAGGTAACAACTGCAGCAGAAGATTATTATAAGTGGACTCAGTGGTTTTTCACTCAGATGTTTAATGATGATCTAGCCTATCGTAAAGAATCTACTGTTAACTGGTGCCCCAGCTGTGAAACAGTGCTGGCAAATGAGCAGGTTGTAAATGAAGCCTGTGAGCGCTGTGGTACAGAAGTAGATAAAAGAGATTTAGAACAGTGGTTTTTAAAGATTACTGATTATGCAGAAAGACTTTTAGATGACCATCAGCTTTTAGATGGCTGGCCGGAAAAAGTAAAAACAATGCAGAAAAACTGGATTGGCCGCAGTGAAGGTACAAGAGTTACTTTTGAGCTGCCTGAACTTGATAAAGAATTAGAGGTATTTACTACCAGACCTGATACCTTATTTGGTGCAACCTATATGGTACTTGCTCCCGAACATCCTTATGTAAAGGAGTTATCTGAGGGTACTGATAAGGAGGAAGAGGTTGAGGCCTTTGTTAAAAAGGTTAAAAAGCAGAAAGAACAGGAAAGGACTTCAGCTGAATCTGAAAAACTTGGACTTTTTACAGGTGCCTATGCGGTAAACCCTGTAAATGGCGAAGAAATACCAATTTATATAGCAAATTATGTTCTAATGAGTTATGGAACCGGTGCAATTATGGCTGTGCCAGCTCATGACCAGCGTGACTTTGATTTTGCCCGCAAATATGGTGTTGAAATTAAAGCAGTTATCCAGCCTGAAGATCAAAAAGAGGAGCTTGTTGGTTCTGAGATGGATGAAGCTTATGCTGGTCCAGGACATTTAATAAATTCTGGTAAATATAATGGTTTAAGTGTAGAAGAAGCCTTTGATAAAATGGCAGAAGATTTTTCAGAGGCAGGATTTGTGGAAGTTGAAACTAATTACAGGCTGCGCGACTGGTTAATTTCTCGTCAGCGCTACTGGGGAGCTCCAATTCCAATTGTTTACTGTGAGGAATGTGGACCGGTTGCAGTACCGGAGGAAGATCTACCGGTTAAGCTGCCTCATGATGTAGAATTTTCTCCTACTGGAGAATCACCACTTAAAAAAGTAGATAGTTTTGTCAATACTACCTGCCCGGAGTGTGGTGCTCCTGCAAAACGTGAAACTGATACTATGGATACTTTTGTTGATTCTTCCTGGTATTTTATGCGCTATGCAGATCCAAAAAATGATGAGCTGCCATTTACTAAGGAAAATCTAGATCAGTGGTTTCCTGTTGATCAGTATATTGGTGGAATTGAGCATGCAATTTTACATTTATTATATGCCCGCTTTTTCACTAAAGTTGTCCATGATATGGATTTAACTGATCATATTGAACCTTTTACAAACTGGCTGGCCCAGGGAATGGTGCTTAAAGATGGTGCCAAAATGTCTAAATCCAAAGGTAATGTTGTTGACCCCAAGGATATTTTAGCAGAATATGGTGCAGATACTGCCCGCTTATTTATTCTTTTTGCTTCACCACCCGAAAAAGACTTAGAGTGGAGTGATAAAGGGGTTGAAGGTGCTGACCGCTTTTTAAACCGTGTCTGGCGTTTTGTTACCGAAAACCTTGAACAAATTAAGAATTCTAAAACTGAGCTGGCTCCAGATAATCTGGATAAAGAGGCTAAAACACTTTACCGGACAATGCATGCCAGTATTAAAAAGGTAACTGAAGATGTTGGGGAAAGGTTAAACTTTAATACTGCTATCAGTGCAATTATGGAATTAACCAATGAAGTCTATTCTTATCTAAATGACCGCAGTCAGGAAGATACAAATTCTGCATTAATAAAAGAAGTAGCAGAAAATATTGTCCTTCTACTGGCTCCATTTGCTCCTTTTATTACTGAAGAGTTATGGGAACTCTTAGGTAATGAGCAAAATGTCCATCAGGCAGATTGGCCTGACTATGACGAAGAAGCTCTTAAAAAGGATGAGATTACAATTGTAATCCAGGTTAATGGTAAGGTTCGAGATAAGATAAATGTAGCTGCTGATGCTGAGGAAGATCTGGTAAAAGAAAAGGCTAAGGAAGCAGAAAATATTAAGTCTTATCTTGAAGAGGGTAATTTAGTTAAAACAATATATATTCCTAAAAAGTTAGTAAATTTAGTGGTTCAATAAAAACGTACAGGTACCTGGTACCACCCGATTTATGTTATAATAAGTCGAAAATAGTATAATTAATATATTAACTCCTGATAGTTTTCATTAATACTGTCAGGAGTTTTTTTAGATAAAATTACTATTAAATCAGTAAATATGTTGACTTTGAAAATCGTTTTCAGTATAATAAAGTTAAGTAAAGTAATTTGCTTATAATAGTCAATAATACTTGTAGTTGAAGATGATTTTTAAAAAGATAAATCAGAGCAGGAGGTAATAATTGATGACATTAGTTGATATGAAAAATGGTCATAAATTTATTATAGATAAAATTGATGATAAACAGACTCGCTTACAGGCGCTGAGATTTGGTATAAGTGAGGGCTCTGAAATAGAGTGTGCTGGTTCAATGCCAGGAGGACCTGTTATTTTAAAGAAAAATTTACAGGAAATTGCTATTGGCAGAAGAACTGCCGAAAAAATTAGTGTTAAGAAAAAAGGAATGGTATAATTGAACGACTGCAGTCAGATTGAAATTGAACAG
Source organism: Halanaerobium sp. (assembly GCA_046540295.1). Lineage (GTDB taxonomy): Bacteria > Bacillota > Halanaerobiia > Halanaerobiales > Halanaerobiaceae > Halanaerobium. The sequence continues at coordinate 876 of JBKHFK010000032.1, read as the reverse complement.
GAACTGCAGGCTGATAAAAAAATTGTGCTGGCTGGAAATCCAAATGTGGGTAAATCGATTTTTTTCAATTACCTGACAGGTATTTATGTCAGTGTTTCAAATTATCCCGGGACTACCCTTGATATCAGCAGTGGCAAAATGGGTGATGCTGTTGTATTTGATACACCAGGAGTTTATGGAGTTGGTTCCATAAATGATGAGGAAAGAGTAGCCAGGGATTTTATTATGTCTGCAGATATTATTATTAATGTTGTTGATGCCAGTCATTTAGAACGAGATTTATTTTTAACCCAGCAGCTTTTGGATATGGATAAAAAAATGATAGTTGCTCTAAATATGATGGATGAGGTAGAAAAAAATAATATATCAATAGATATTGAGGGGCTGGAGGCAGAGCTGGGAGTTCCAGTTATACCAACTACTGCTGCTAAAAATAGAGGTTTAGATAAGGTCAAACATGCTGTTGATAAAGCCAGAAGCGGTAATAGTATTTTCAATGATGATCAGGTTGAAGATGAAAGCAATTTTTTTAAAAAAATTACAAAAGAGTTCAAACAATTAAATAAAAAGACAGCAAATGCAGCTGATACGCTGATGCTTTTAGAAGAGGATGAAAATATTCGCTGTCAGTATGATGATCTGACTCCAGTTTCAGATTATCGGGAAGAAATATATACAGCCCGCCGCCAGCGGGTCGATCAAATAACAGATAAAGTTCTCAGCTATGATGAAGAAAGTGGCCAGTTTGCCCGTAAAATTGGGACTTATATGTTAAAGCCGGTGACTGCTATACCACTACTTTTAGTTCTGCTTTACTTAATTTATCAATTTATTGGTGTTTTTGTTGCTCAAACTGTAGTTGGAATTACAGAGGAA
>JBKHFK010000031.1:0-12093 GCA_046540295.1 Halanaerobium sp. | reverse complement strand
GACTCTCCATCTAAAACAGAGTGAACTGCCTGGAAAAATCTTTCTGAAACTGCACTATAATCTTTTCCAGCTTCGGCTGATGGTCTGGGCACAGTATTAGTAAAAACCTCATAAAGATCACCGAAAAATGGATTTGCTTCTAAAACATCTTCATCCTCATACAAACTTTTAATTGTCGGGTTAAATGAGCCCTCTACAGCTCTAAGTTTCTGGACTTCTTCACCTGCCATAAACATTGCCAATTCAGCTGCAAGCTCCGGATGTTCACTATACTGGTTAACTGCTAAATTCCAGCCGCCAAGCACTGCTGAACTGCTTCCTTTTTCACCTGCTGGTAATGGTGCAACATCAAATTTGCCCTCTGTCTCTTTTCCTTCTTCTGCAGCAAGTGCATACGCATAGGGCCAGTTCCTCATAAAAGCTGCATTACCAGACTCAAACATTTTTCTGGAACTTTCTTCAACCAAACCAGTAACTCCTGGAGGAGAAATTTCTCCAACCCAGCTGGCAGCCATATCAACCATTTCCTTAGCATTTTCGTTATTGATGGTAACTTCCCGATCATCATTAAGTATTCTACCACCATCATTAGAATGGATCCATTCTAATGCATTACAGGTTAAACCTTCATAAGCATTACCCTGCCAGACATAACCCCAGAAATCCTCATTTTCCTCTCTTTCACCCTCCTGAATTTTTTTAGACATTTCTTCTAATTCTGTCCAGGTTTCCGGTGGACCATCATAACCATATTCTTCAAGCAGATCAGTTCTGTAATAAAGCAGACCTGCATCAGTAAACCAGGGTATAGCTACTAATTCACCATCAACTGTATTATTTTCAATAATTGATTCAAAATGTTCATCTTCAACTTCCTGAGCTCCATATTCATTTAAATCAAGAAAATGCTCAGCCAGTTCACCAGGCCAGATTACATCAACCTGAAAAACATCAATTTTAGAACTTTCAGCTTCTAAATATTGAAGATAAAGACCTTTTCTATCGTCAGATAAATCAGGTGTATCATAAACATCTACTTTAACATCAGGATGTTCTTCTTCAAACATTTCTGCTGCTTTTTTAGTAAGTTCAAGTTCAATCCCTACACTTCCCCCTGCAATTGTAATCTCTTTTTTTTCATCATCCTGAGCAAAACCAGCTGTACTTAACCCAAAAATCATAACTAAAACTAAAATAACTGTCATAACCGAACGTAAATTCTTCATAAGTTAATCCCCCTTAAGATTTATTTATGGAACCGCTTCCAAAGATTATAAAAAATTATTTGGAATCGCTTCCATGAATAATTATAGCACCACTTTTTTGAAATGTCAAACAATTAACACAACTATTTTATTTAAAACGGCTGATTAAAAAAGCAGGATTAAAATTCTTTTTCAGCAGGTCTTCTTTATAATAACTGATATCTCTACGTTTTCTTAGAAGAGAAAAAAGCAGTCCGGCACTTCTAATATTACCCAGTAAAACAAAACCATTTATCCTATTATCCTTTAAATATATTTTTCTTAAACTATTTTTATCTCTGAATTTTAATACTTCCCCTTTAAGCTCACCCACAATTATTATTTTAAAAGAAAATTCTTTTAAAGAATTCATACTCAGCTGCCTTTCATATTTTTGCTCTGACTGAATCATATTTAGAGCAGCCCTGCGTCCGTGTTTAACTGCAACTGGATATAATCCATGTACTACTTTTTCCCCACTAATTAAGTCCTCAGTGGCAGCTACATCTCCACAGGCAAATATATCCGGATGGTTTGTTTTGAGATAGCGGTCTACCTTCACTGACCAGCCATCTGTTTTAACGGAACTCTCTTTAAGAAATGAAATATTGGGCTTTACTCCTGTTGCAGCAATATAAATATCTGCCTTTAATTCTCTTCCAGCAGAAGTGATTAATTTTTCGACTTTTTTATTGCCGACAAACTTCTTACCTTCGGTATTTAAGAGTACATTTACTCCCTGCTTTTCTAAATCTCGAACAACATATTCAGCAGTTTCTTTATCTAAAAGACGGGGCATAATCCAGGATCTCCTATTTAGAATACTTGCTTTAATACCCAGTTTAGACAGAATTAAAGCTATTTCGACTCCTAAAAATCCACCCCCAACTATAACTGCAGTTTTTCCACCTTTTTGAGCCATTTTTTTGATTTTTTCTGCACCGGCTATAGTTTTAAAATTTGTGATTTCCTCTTTATCATAACCCTCAAGTACTGGTGGAATATAAAGAGAACTTCCAGAGGCAATTAATAATTTATCAAATTTAAAAGACCTTGATTTACCTGAATAAATTTTTTTCTTTTCTGCATCAACTTCAACTATTTTTTCTCCCTGATAAAAATCAACAGCATATTTTTGAGCAGCATCTCTACCCAGCCAGTAGAGGAGCTGCTCATCATTGTTAATTAAATATTCTCCGAGAGCTGCCGGAGAATATGGAGGTACTTTTTCTGCAGAAAACATCATTATTTTATCCTGAAAATCATTTTTTCTTAATGTAATTGCTGCATTTAAAGCAGCAGGTCCTGCTCCTATTATAGCTACCTGCATTTTTTACCTCCCGGAATGTTTTTTAATTTCTCTGTATAGTTTTTCTACAGCTTTAACATATTTAGTTTCTTCTGCTATAATTTTCTTAACTGATGGTTCATTAAGATATACCTGCTCATCAAAGGGGAGATAATTGATTGATTTAAAAATTTCTTTTTTTACTCCCAGCCTATTTTCAACTTTTTCTCTATCATTTTGGCCTCTAAACTTATTAATCACAAGATGAATATTTTCTATTTCAAGTTGATCTGCCAGCTGAGCTGAATGAAGTGCCACCTGCATTGAATTGAAACCTGGTTCTGAAATTATTACTGCATTTTGAAATCCCTCAGCCAGAGAACGACCAAAATGTTCAACTCCAGCCTGAGTATCCATTAAAATTACCTCATCTTCTCTGAGATTAATATAAGAAACTATTGAATCTAAAAGGGCATTTTCCGGACAGAGACAGCCGGTTGCAGCCTGAATTACACTTCCAATAACCAGTAAATTAATCTTATCACTGATATTCATTCCAAATCTTTTGACAACATCTGAAACATCAGGATTTAAATTTAACATTACCCCCCAGCTGGCTCCGGGTTTGGCACCAGTTTTTTCTTCTATATAATCAATATTTTTTGAGACGGGTATAATTTCCTCAGCTTTTTCGATGGGATAGCCGAGAGAAAAAGCCAGATTCTGCTGTGGATCTTCGTCTACTGCTAAAACATTAAATTTATCTGCTGCAAAAAGATGAGATAAAACAGCACTCAGGGTAGTCTTACCTGCTCCACCCTTTCCAGTTACTACCATTCTAAAATCCTCTTTCTCTTCTTCACCAGCAGAAATCTCTGAATTAAAACCTTCAGCTGCTGAAAACACTTTTTTTCTCCGCTCTTTTTCTTCAGCTTTAGCTTTTTCTTTATCGTCTGCTGTAACTCCTGGATTAATGTTATTTGAATTCATATTCCCAGTTCCTTTCGCTTACTATTAATATGTTTCTCAATTAACCTGGCTGCAGTTTCTGGATCAGGTTCAACAGTAAATTTAGCTCCTATATGTTCTTCTAACTCATCAGTAATTAAATCAATAACATTTTGACTCCCAAACATTTTTGGAGGCAGGCCTAAAAATGTGTGAACACCTGATGCTACAAAATATGAAGCTATTGATAGAGCTTTTTGAGAATACCACTCTGGTGCTGCTCCAGCAATTGGAAGCTCGTGAATACCAACATCCAGAGCATTACCTAACTTAGCAGCAAGAGCTAAAACACGAGAACAGTCAACACAGGAACCCATATGCAGTACAGGAGGAATTCCTAAATCTTTACATACTGCTTCTAAATTTTTACCTGCCATTGAAGCTGCTTCGGGTAATAATAATCCAGCTTTACCAGCAGCAACAGCAGAACAGCCTGTTTCAACAAGTAAAATATCTTTTTTAATCAGTTCTTTTGCTAATTTTACATGTCCATAATCATGCTGAATTTTAGGATTATTACAGCCCACTACTCCGACTACACCTTTGATTTTTCCGGATTTAAGAGCATCAATTAAAGGTTCAAAACTGCCGCCCAAAGCTTCCTCTATTGCCTCTACTGAAAATCCAGCCATCAGTTCCATTGGCTCCCCGGGGATTTGTACTCTTTTAGAATCTCTTTTCTGATAGGTTTTTATGGCCAGTTTGATAATTTCTACAGCAGTATCATAAGCATTTTCCGGATGAAATTCCATATGAGTTGCTCCTGGAACTTTTGACTTCTCATTAGTAGAGATTACTTCAGTATGAAAACACTTTGCTACATGTGGTAGACTCGGGAAAATGCACTGATAGTCAATAATCATGGCATCAACTGCACCGGTAGCAATTGCAAGTTCCTGATTCAGCATATTACCGGCCATTGGAATACCTTTCCTCATTAATAACTCATTACCTGTACAGCAGAGTCCAACCAGATTAATACCTTTTGAACCGGCCTCTTCTGCCATCTTTACCAGTTCCGAATCATTTGCTGCTTTAACTACTACATCTGATAAAATAGGATTATGACCGTGCAGCACAACATTAACCATATCTTCTTTAATAGTTGCCAGATTAACTGCTGATTTTGTAATTGTCGGGGTACCAAATAAAATATCAGAAACTTCAGTAGCCATCATCGAGCCACCCCAGCCGTCAGATAAAGCAGTTCTCATCCCATGTAAAAGCATATTAGCATAATCTGCACCTACACCCATATGTACTCTATGCATTGCTTCTACAACTTCTCGGTCCACACTTCTCGGCATAATTCCAGCTTTATTCCAGATCTCTTTAGTCTTTTGCGGCAGTCTTTCTGTAAAATCTATTTTATTTTTAATCATTCCATATTCTTCTAAAAATCCATGACCCATTTCTTCTGCTATTTCCTCATCTTCTCTACCTTCAGTTTGAATACCCAAATCTTCTGCAACTGCATGCAGTTTTTTAGAGTCTAAAATTTCATAGCCCTGGCTTTTACCAAGAGCAGTTTCATAAAAAGTTTCTACAACCTCTCTACCGTGATCTGAGTGGGAAGCAGCCCCTGTTGCTATATCATCAAGCATATTGCGGGCTACAATCAAATCTGCATCAGCCCCACAAACCCCACGCCTGGGTCCATCTTCAAAAGGATCGGCCTGACAGGGCCCCATGGTACAGCGATTACAGCAAACCCCTAATTCACCAAATCCACACTGAGGGAGCTGTTCTTCCAGTCGATCCCAGACTGTTTCTATATTTTCTTCTAAAGTTCTCTGTAAAATCGGCTTTGCATTCTGATCAATGGTTCTTTCTTCAACTTTTTGTTTAATAGAATCTTCTTTCATTCTTTAGCCTCCTTATCAACTGATGCTGGAAAAGGACCAAAACTGGCCAGTTTTTCCTGAAATTCTTTATATGCTTTAATGTTTGCCGGTATTTTATGCTTACTTCTCTGTCCTCTAATCTGACTCGTTATATTCTGAAAAAGTTTTGTCTGCCTCATTTTACTGACTTCATTTGCCTCTGCAAAAATCATTGCATCTGTAGTACAGGCTTCCACACAGGCAGGTATTTCACCAGTTCTCTGTCTTTCTATACAGTGATCACATTTATAAATCACATCATTACCTGTCTTTTCAATCTTTCTAAAATCTATGGCATCATTGGGGCAGACCATAGCACACATCCCACAGGAAATACATTTTTCCTCTTTAACCTGAACTGAATTTAATTCCTGGTCATGATAAATTACATTTGTCGGACAGGCTTCTTCACAGGGAGCCGGATCACAGTGCTGACATTTATTTGGAAAAGTCATTAAATCAATTCCAATTCCAACTTTTATTCTGGGCTGAGCCTGTGGTTCCTCATTGAGCATTGAATATAAATCTTTTGCAGATGAATGCTCTACTGCACATGCCATTTCGCAGTGTCTGCATCCGACACATCTCTCTACATCAACAAATACTACTTTCAAATATTTTCCTCCTCTCTAAAATAATAACTATTACTGTTTGTGCCATATCTATATATTTGCATATAAATGATGAAAATCCTGCTTAGTCTTTAAAATATTCAAAAAATATTCATTTTTAATAAGGTAATTGATTCGGATATTGAAAAAAACCCGGAGCTGAAAGCCCCGGGGTTCTAATCCTTAATCTTTGATTTTAATAGCCGCCCATCATGTAGTAATCCATCAGAGCACTATTTTTTAATTTGTCATGACGCTGATCAGTATCCTTCTGCTCACTGACTTTGATCTGATCCTTGTGAGTGCGTTTGTGCTTAAAAATAGTTTTCATTAGTAATGCCCCCTTAATAATTGTGTTAGGGAACATACTCGCTGCACATCTACTTGTTCCAAAATAAAGTCCACCGACCTAATAAAAAACTCCGCTACTCACTCTCTGTCGGTTCAACTTAATTATACTACTTTAAAATTGTTTTGCAAGAGTTTTGTGCAAATTTTTTCAATATTTTTTCTTTTGTTCTTTAATGTGATAATGCACTAATAAAGTAATCTCTTTGCAGGATTTAGAAAAGTTAAAAAGAATTAATAAAATACTGAGTAGTTTATCTATAACTTATTGAAATGAGGTTGCAAAATGAAAAGAGTTTTTTTAATTATACTATTAACCTGTCTTTTTGTATTTATTATCACTTCGCCTATTTTTGCTCAAACAGGTGACGAAGATCTATTTAATGAAAATGTTGATTTTGAAGAGGGAACTTTAAAAGCTGAAGTTCTTGAGGTTGAAACTGAAGAATTTGATCAGGGAAGAATAAAATATAATCAAAATTTAAAAATTGAAATCATCTCAGAAAAATATAATGAAGAAATTATGGAGCTTGAAAATAATATTATGCGGGATAGTATTTATGGGGAAAATCTACTAAAATCTGGAGATAGAATTCTGCTGACAGCTTTTTATGAAGATGGTGAGCTGGTAGATCTGCAGTTTCAGGATTTACTTCGCGAAAGAGGTTTAATTTATCTGGGGGCTCTGACCTTAATTCTACTTTTGATCATTGCCAGAAAACAGGGAGTTCGAACAATAGTTGCTCTACTCTTAACAATGGGAATTATCTTCTTCTATCTTATTCCAGCTATTGCAGAAGGTGCTCCTCCTATTCAGACTGCCATTTTGACTTCTCTGGTTTTAGTTGTAGTTATTCAGGGTATTATTGGAGGCTTTACAATAAAATCACTGGCTGCAATTATTGGAACAGCAGCCGGTGTAATCTGTGCAGGTATTCTGGCCTATATTTTTGGACAGCTTGTTCAATTGAGCGGTTTAAACAGTGAAGAAGCCCGCCTACTTCTGGGCTCAGAGCTGAATTTTGACCCTAAGGGAATTCTTTTTGCAGGAATAATAATTGGTAGTCTGGGAGCAGTAACCGATGTTGCCATGTCTATTGCCTCAGTTGCCGAAAGCACCTGGAAGAACAATAAAAATTTATCGCTTGCAGATTTATATAAAATTGGAATGCAGGTGGGGAGAGATATTATTGGAACGATGTCCAATACTTTGATTTTAGCATATGCCGGTAGTTCTTTATCTTTATTTATTCTATTTTATCACTTCAGTGATGGCTGGATAGAGTTAGTAAATATGGACTTAGTTGCTACAGAAATCATTAGAGGCCTGGCCGGAACAGTTGGTTTGATAATTACTATTCCAATAACAGCTTTTTCTGCAGCTGTTTTATATAAAAAAATGGGCTCCAAATAATTTTAAAAGGGGTGAAAATATGCAAAAAAATAAACTCAGTCTTAAAATTACCAATTTAATTTTTTTACTGCTGACAATTTTCGTCAACTTTCTGGCAAATTATTTGCCGATTAATGGTCTCTCCAGTGGTGAGGTGTCTGATCTTTACAAAAATCCATTTACTCCGGCTGGATTTACTTTTTCGATCTGGGGAGTAATTTATACACTGCTTATCATTTTCATTATCTATCAGTTTGTTGGCAGTGCTAAAATTAACCGAAAATTTTCTACAGGACCGTATTTTATCACTGCCTCTCTGGCAAATATGAGCTGGCTTTATCTCTGGCATTACAGGCAGATCCCTCTGTCAATGCTGGTTATCTTAATTCTGCCTGTTTCCTTATTTCAGATATTTAAAAGGCTGGAGCAGTATGATGACTACTCATTAACCGAATACATCGGCTTAAAACTGCCCTTTAGTATTTATACTGCCTGGGTTACTGTTGCCTCTATCGCTAACTTTATGGCTCTACTTGTTTATTTTAGAAATGACTGGCCGGCCAATTTCCTCAACATAGCAGCAGTTATCGGCATCTTAATCGGCTTATTTATTGCTGTTAAAATCTTAGAAATTTATAAGAATATTCCCTTTTCCCTGGTTGTAGTCTGGGCTTTAATTGGAATAATTGGTGCTCACCTTGGTTCTGAAAATCCGAATATGGCTGTGTTAATTACTGCTGGAATTTCAATTATTATTATCTTATTTAAAATCATCCCGGCTTTCCAGGCAAAATCAACTGCTTAAACCACTTTTTCGGGAATAATCAGCTGCTGACCATTATGCTCTTTTAAACTGACTTCTACCCCATAAACAGAATTAATTTTGGCTGCTGATAAAGAATTCTGACTGCCATCAGAAAATACTTTTCCATTTTTAAGCATTATAATCCGATCACTAAAGCGGCTGACCAGTGATAGATCATGCATTGTGACTACTGCTGTTCTGCCGTTTTTTACTTCTTTTCTAATTAGCGAAAAAATTTCCAGCTGATGTTTTAAATCAAGGTTATTTGTTGGCTCATCTAAAAGTATCAGCTCAGCTCTTTGAGCAGCAGCCCGGGCTATAAATACCTTCTGCCTCTGACCTCCACTTAAATTATTAAGGTTTTTAAAAGCAATGGAATCTAAATCCATTTCAGAAATAATTTTGGCTGCTATTTTTTTATCCTGACTGCTGGCTTTCCAGCTGCTGTGCGGCTTTCTCCCCATTAGAACTGCCTGAAAAACATTGAGCTGTGAGATCTCCTCTGCTGCCTGAGGCACATAAGCTATAATTTGTGCAAGTTCTTTTCTGCTGTAATGTTCTAACTTCTGACCTTTTATTTTTATTGTCCCCTGATCGACCTCCAGGTAATTATTAATACATTTTAAAAGAGTACTTTTCCCGGAACCATTAGGGCCAATCAAAGTAATTAACTCTCCCTTTTGAGCCTCAAAATTAATATCAGTTAATACTTTTTCTTTTCCATAAGCAAAGTTTAAATTATTAATTTCTAAAATCAAAGTTTTTGACCTCCTCTAACTATAAGATAGATAAATAATGGTGCACCCAAAAATGCAGTTAAAACTCCTACCGGTAAGACAACCGGCCTGAATAAAGTTCGCGCCAGATTATCTGCAATAATTAAGAGCAGCCCCCCTGCCAGAGTAGAATTTAAAAAGAGCTGTCTTTCACTTCCAGCTGCTATTTTTCTAATTATATGAGGTGTTACCAGACCAATAAAACCAATAACCCCGACAAAAGAAATTATTACCGCTGTTAAAAAAGAGGCTGCCAGCATTGCCAGCAAACGCAGTCGCTCATAATCTACTCCTAATCCAGCTGCAAGCTCATCTCCTGAATTTAAAACACCATAATTCCAGCCCTGATAAATAAAATAGAGCAGAGTTAAGATAAGCACAGTCAGAATTATAAAAAACTGAGTCCAGTTTGTGCGGCCGGGGTCACCAAAGGTCCAGTAAATAACTGAGGCCAGTTCTAAATCATCTGCAAAAAATTCTAAAGCTGTTGTTCCTGCGGTAAATAAAGATGAAAGTGCAATCCCGGCCAGAACAATACTCTCCCGGCTGGCCTTACTGCTTGAACTGATAACCAGAACAATTAAAACTGCCAGCTGTGAAAAAACAAATGCCGAAATAGCAGGTAAATATAATCCATCTAAAAAAGATAAAAAAGGCAGGCTGGAAATATCAATTATTACAATTGAAAATGCAGCTCCAAAGGCTGCAGCATGCGAAATACCGAGGGTAAAGGGAGAAGCAAGTGGGTTTTTAAGTATACTCTGCATAACAGCCCCTGCCAGAGCCAGTCCCATTCCTGCTGTCAGTGCTGTTAAAACAGCAGGCAGCCTGATATTCCAGATGATATTATAAACCATCCCTCTTTCTCCCTCAAAAATAACCCGAAGCAGATCACTAAATTCCAGTCTGGCAGCCCCCACAAAAATTGAATAAACAGCTGCTAAAATAATTAAAGCAAATAAAGTCAGACTCAAAAGTGAAATTTGCCAGTTATTCTTTTTTTCTTCTGCTAAAATTTCTTCTATATCTATATTATTAGTACTCATCAATCTACCTCTTTAATTAAATTTATTTGAATCCATCTTTTTAAAACCGCCAAAAATCTCTGCCATTTTAGAATATACTTCCTGACCGACAAATTTTTTGTAAATCTGATCTGCCTTTGCTTCCGGCTTTATATCCTCAAATTCTTCTGGATATATTATTTTTGCTATATAGTAAGTATTAGCCAGCATGGTGGCAAAATTAGTTGTATAATGATTATAGGGCAGAAGTTGATAGAAATTATTATTCTGATATGCCTGAAGATATTTGTACTCATCTCGCTCTAAATCACTTTTTACCAGTTCAATTCCACCCTGGTCAATAAAAATAATTTCCGGATCTTCCAGGAGCAGATCCTCTTTGCTGATTGTAAAATTCTTTTTATCTTCTGCCTCAATTACATTTTTGAGCCCCAGATATTCAAAAGGAGGATAGGCTGCTTCAGTAGAAGTAATTCCCTGTGCTCCTTTGTTACCAATCCCTCCAATATAGAGTTTTTTGGAGACTGTGGTATTATCAATTCTGCTTTTTAATTTATCTTTTTCCGCTTCAAAATAATTAATTAAATCTGCTGCTCGTTCTTTTTTATTTAAAATCCCTCCCAAAAAGTTTAAAGCCTCTTTTAAATCTTTCTCTGTCATAGAACCTGCTGAACCATCATTGATCGAAATCACCGGAGTCCTGGTTTTATTTTGTAAATTTTTGAGTTCTGCCTCAGTTAAATAAGAAGTAATAATTAAATCCGGTTCCTCTGCTGCAATTAGTTCTGCATCTCCTCCAAACTGAGGGCCTATATCTGGCAATTCTAAAAGTTCCGGTTTTGCCAGAATATAGGGGCGCTCCTGACTTCTTTTTTCAAATTCTTCAACCCCCACTATTTTGTTTTCTGCTTCTAAATAGACTACTAACCTTAAGGCTCCAGGACCAACAGCCGCAATTTTATCTATCCTCTCTGGCAGTTCTACTTTTCTGCCCAATAGGTCTTCCACCTCAGCTGAAAAAACTGAGAGAGAAATAGTTGTTAAAAAAAGCAGCAGTAAAAATACTGTAATTACTTTTTGATTTAAATAGTACAATTAATTTTCCACCCCTTCAATTTTGGTTACTGTCAGTTTACCGTGCTTAACCCCTCTGAGGGCTATTAATTTGGAGCTTACTTTTTTCAATTTACTCTGCAGACCATCTACCACAATTATTTCCAGACAGAAGTCCCGATTTAAATGAAGATGAAGATTGCTTTTAAAAAGACAGTGATAATCATGCTGAATCTGATTCATTCGATCACTCAAACCAGGCTGATGATGATCATAAATTAGGGTCAGGGTTCCCACAACATTTTCATCTTTTCTACTTTTTCCTTCTTCAATTATTCTATTCCTAATCAAATCTCTAATTGCTTCTGAGCGATTGTTATAACTTCCCTGATTAAGCTGATCAAATTTTTTGAGTAAATTTTCTTCTATAGATACCCCAAAACGTTTAAGCTCTGACATCAAAACTCTCCTTTCGTAACACAAATATTTTTTTTGTGTTACTTATTTAATTCAAGATAATTCTAGAAATTCCTGCCTTTAAAAAAAGAAAAATGCCAGCAGCCGAATTAAACGGGCTAACTGACACTTTAAAGATTAATATTAATTAAAATAGTTTTTCGGCTGCCTCTTTTTTGAGCAGGTCATAAACATCCTGCAGG
>JBKHFK010000030.1:0-12129 GCA_046540295.1 Halanaerobium sp. | reverse complement strand
AGGCAGCGTCACCTTCCTGCATCATCTGAGTTGCATCCTGCCAGGTAAGAGCAGAGTGATCATCATTTACATATTCTATAATTTCATCAAAATACTCAAGTGCTTCTCTGACTGCAGGATCATCTGGATCTGTATTCCCATCCCAGAGACCATTATAATCGTCAGGACCTAAAGTTGCTACTAATAAAGTTTCAAATATCTGACCGGAAGGCCACTTATTGGTATCCCCCAGAGCAAGTGGAACTACACCGGCTTCGTCAAGTTCTGCCAGAGCATCAACAAAACTGTCTAAATCTGTCGGAGGTTCAACATCATTTTCTTCAAGTACTTCTTTGTTATAGAACATAGCATTTGAGCGGTGAACATTAACAGGAATAGAATAATATTCGCCTTCATAAGAAGACATTTCTAAAATCTGTTCATTAAACTTGTCTTTTATACCCCACTCTTCCAGCAGACCGGTAATTGGTACCATCATTTCAGTTTCTACATAGGTATCAATCAGTTCTGCACCACCATGCACCTGGAATGAATCCGGAGGATTGCCCCCAACCATTCTGGTCTTAAGCACAGCTTTAGCATTAGAGCCAGCTCCACCGGCTACTGTAGCGTTAATGACTTCAATATCAGGATATTCTTCATTGAAAAGTTCAATTAAAGCATTTAGACCTTCTTCTTCTCCTCCACCGGTCCACCAGCTGAAAATTTCTACTTCCTCATCCTGAGCCAATGCTGAAAAACTAAAAGCAAAAACCAGAGCTACCATTAAAATTACACTCAACAAAGCACTTTTTTTCAATAACATTTTTGTCCTCCTTATTTTTTTTTCAGACTTTTAATAAATGTTAAAAACAATAATTAAGCTGCAGAAAAGTTATCACCTCCGATAAGCGAATTTTCTGATTTTTAATCTTTTAAAATCTGCTCCCCTTTTAATCAAAAAGTCATTTCCATTATTATTATATCATATTTTGAACAAATTAAAAGATTATTTTGAAAATTAACAAATTAAAAAACAGGCTGAGCTGACTAGTTTATCTTTTTCAAATTGAATTTTTAATTATTTCTTTTAAAACGATCTTTTAAAAACATTTCCTGACTGTTTTTTTTCTTTTTCTCGTCCACTTCCCCATTCTGATTAAAGTCACTGATCATTTTTGTACGGCAGCTCTCACAGAATAAACCTGTTTTAATTTCAGTTCCACACCTTTTGCACTTCAACTTATAATCAACCAGCAGTCCCTCAGCAGCAAGCCGGTCCTCACGCATAAATTTAATAATCAGTTCTTCTTCCACCCCGGTATCTTCAGATACTTTTTTGACTGTTGAGTTGGGATGCTCCCAGAGATATTCTTTAACTATCTCGAACTTCTCTTCTTCCCTCTGGCGGCAGTCAGGACAAACCTTCTGTCCGGAAGAGGAAAACAACTTCCCACATTCTTTACAATTTATTAACTCCATTAGATTCACTCCTGTCTGGTTATTTTATAATTAATATGAATATCTAATACTGCTTAAAAGCCGATTTATTAATATTATAACACATAGTGATTTAAGGCTCCAGAATTTTTAAGACATTCTTTGACAAATTCAGCAAAAATAAATAATCAGCTGCTGGATAATTAGATATGGAAAAAGGTTTTTAAGAGCTGACAGAGAATATAATATTAGAGAAAGAGATAAATGAGGAGGTTTATTTTATGTATAAAGTTTTGATCTGTGATGATTCTGCTTTTATGAGAAAAATATTTTCAGACACCATTGCAAAGGATGCAGAATTAGAAGTTGCAGCAACAGCTTATAACGGTCAGGATGCCCTCCACAAACTTAAAAAAATAGATGTAGATCTTTTAATGCTGGATGTTGAAATGCCGAAGCTCAATGGTCTTGAGACCCTGGAAATCGTTAAAGAGAAATATCCAGAGATCCCGGTAATTATGGTCAGTGCCCTTGATAACCGAGAAACTGTGTTTAGAGCCCTGGAACTGGGAGCTTTTGACTTTATTCCCAAACCTTCAGGCTCTATTTCCTTAAATATTGATTCTATTAAGGAGGAACTGCTGCTTAAACTGAAGGCTGCTGCTGACTCCAGCAGGGGATTAGATAACAGCAGAGTTAAGAAAAAAGCGATTAAACAGAGTGGAGGCTTTCCGATTGTTGCCGTTGGCTCATCTTCGGGAGGACCCCGGGCCTTAAATAAACTTTTTGCTGATATAGGAGATAATTCGCCTGCTGCCTTTGTTATTGTCCAGCATATGCCGGCCGGATTTACTGAAACCCTGGCTGAGAGGTTAAATAATATTTCAGGACTTAAAATTAAAGAAGCTGCAGAAGGTGACCGGCTCAGACCCGGACGCGGACTTTTAGCCCCGGGAGATTATCATTTAGAAATTGACGAACAGGGCCGGGTACGGCTGAATCAGAAAGAGAGGCTGCACGGTGTTCGCCCCTGTGTTGATTATATGATGCAGAGTATTGCCGATCATTTCAGTGGTCAGAGGCTTTTAGGTGTTATTCTGACCGGAATGGGTCATGATGGGGCCGAGGGCATGTCAGCTATTGTAAATAAAGGTGGATATGGTATAATAGAATCCAAAGAGACAGCACTGGTTTATGGTATGCCTTCAGCAGCCGCAAAAGCCGGTGCCTATCATGAAATTAAAAGAATCGATCAAATTGGCAGACGGATTACAGAAATCGTGGAGGGATAAATTTTAATGGGAATTACTTTTACAGAATTTAAGGATCAGGCTAAAAAAATTTTAAATATTGATTTAGATGGCTATAAACTGGACCGAGTAGAGAGAAGAACCAAAAGTTTAATGCGCAGATATCAGGTTGAAAATTTTGATCAGTGTCTTGATTTAATTAAAAATGATGGCGAATTTAAAGATGCCTATTTAAACCACTTTACCATCAACACCTCGGAATTTTTCCGCAATCCGGAGAATTTTGAGTTTTTAAAAGAAGATGTGTTTCCAAAACTCTTTGCAGAAAAAAAGAAGGTCAAAATCTGGAGTGCTCCCTGCTCCAATGGCTCAGAGCCCTATACCCTGGCCATCATTCTAAAGGAAATGGGGATCAGCCCGACTAAATTTGAAATCTATGCTACAGATCTGGACCATACAATTCTGGATACAGCCCGCCAGGCAGAATATAAGGAAAACTCTCTGAAAAATGTTTCAGATCAGCTTCTGAATAAATATTTTAAAGAAAGTGCTGATGGTAAAACCTATGCCTTAAATTCTGAAATCAAGCGGATGGTTAAATTCGAACAGAAAGACCTGATTAATGCCCGTTTTAAAAAGGACTGGGATTTAATTTTAAGCCGCAACTTTTTTATCTACCTGACCAAAGATATGAAAGATCAGTTAATCAAAAAGTTTACTTCAGTGCTCAATCCGGGAGGTTATTTTTTCCTCGGTAATACTTAATATATTTTCTCACCGGAAAAATATGGGCTGGATAAGATTTTTCAGTCATTTTATAAGTATGAAGAATAAATTAATATCGCAATTAGATTTTCAATCAGATTTTATCATTCCTTAACAAAAAACAGCCAGCCCAATTGGGCTGGCTTTAATAATTTCTCGGAGGGAGAAATTTTTATTAAACTTTTAAGTACAGCTAATTTACCTCTGCCTCGACTTTTTTCATGGCCTCAATAATCATTGATTCTGTTACTTTAATCGGCATCTTAAGCATTACTGTATCATTGACCGATTTGGCAGCTGTTTTTTCTAAATTATCTTCAGTAAAGGGAAGTCCGAGTCCCTTAAAAGAAGGAACCAGTCCAAGCTGATTAAAAAAGTCAATCACATCATCAATATAATCCTGCGCTTTCTCTTCCAGATAAAGCTGAACAATGATTCCATAACCAACTTTTAAACCGTGTAAAAGCTCATGTGATTCGGGAATGGCAGTCATTCCATTGTGGATACCGTGGGCTGCTGCACCGCGGGAGGTATTCTGACCCAGACTCTGAATAATTGTGGTCAGATAAATATTTAAATCAATTACCTCTTTTAATTCAGGTCCCAGCTCATTGTTCTCACACTGTTCGACTGCTGTAATTGCTTCTTCCCGCATCTTATTATATAAAATTTCTGCCAGCTGCATGGCAACAACTGTTTCCAGACTTGGATTTTCGATACCGCTTTCTACAGCCTTTCCCTCATACCATTTGGCAAGTGAATCCAGAATACCGGACTTTAAATATTTAGCCGGTGCCTCGGCAATAATTTGGGGATCAACCATTACCAGGCGCGGGTTTTGAGTCATAAAATAATCGCGCTCAAACTGACCGTCTTCTGTATAAATAACTGCAAAGGCTGAGCCTGCAGCACAGGTGGCTGCAATTGTGGGCACTGCTGCCACCGGAAGCCTGAGGTCCTCGGCTGCCGCTTTAGCAGTATCAATTGCCTTTCCACCACCAACACCAATTATCAGATCGGCCTTCATCTTTTCTGCCTTTTCTTTGATAATCTCCATATTGGACTGGCAGACCTCACCCTTAAATACATTCTTTTCCCAGTAAATTCCATATTCATCTAAAGATTCAGTTAAATCTTTTTCTGCTGCTTTAAGTGCTCGCACACCACCACTGATCAAAACTCTCTTTCCCCATTCACTGACATAGGCTCCAGCTTTTTTTAAAATTCCCTTTTGATTAATATACTGAGCCGGAGCTGCCTGCAGATAAGCTGTCTGGGGATCTAATTCAATTTGTTTTAGCATCTAATTTTCACCTCATATCAAAATAATTTAATCCATGCCGATATAGGCGCCCTTAGCAGCCGGTACTGCATGGCGGACATAAAGACCTAAAGTTCCACTGTTAAACTTCATTTCTGGTTTGACCCACTTTTCTCTTCTCCGGGCCAGAACCTCTTCTATCTCGGCAGCTGATTTTTCTTCTCCATCTATCCCGATAATATTCAGCCTGCGTTCTGGAATATCAATTTCAATTAAATCTCCATCTTCAACCAGGGCAATTGGCCCACCATCTACTGCTTCTGGAGAAACATGACCGATTGCAGGACCACGGGTGGCACCGGAATAGCGGCCGTCTGTAATTAAAGCTGTGGAGGTGTTTAATACCTCATCAGAAGCTATGGCCTCACTGGTGTAGAACATCTCAGGCATCCCACTTCCTTTTGGTCCTTCATAGCGGATAATTACTGCATCACCGGAAACAATCTCACCCGAAAGCACTGCTTCCATTGCCTCTTCTTCAGTATCAAAGGCTTTAATCTTACCCTTAAACTGATGCATTTCCGGCTCTACAGCAGAGTGTTTAACAACTGCCCCCATTGGTGCCAGATTACCCTTTAAAATTGCAACCGAGCCCTCTTCATTTAAAGGGGCGGAAGCTGGATAAATTACATCATCCGGCTGGTTGGCAGGTACTTCACTTTCCATGTATTCTAAATAACTGTAGTTTTCAAGTTCTTCTAAATTTTCTCCCAGAGTTTTACCGGTAACTGTCATTTGATCTAAATGTAAATACTCCTTGAGTTCCTTCATGACTGCCGGCAGTCCACCTGCATACCAGAAATAATGAGTTGGATACTTACCACTTGTTTTGACATTGGTGATAAAAGGAATCTGGCGGTGGATCTGATCAAACTCATCCAGCTCAATTTCAATTCCAAATTCGTGAGCAATGGCCGGCAGATGGAGCAGAGCATTGGTTGAACCCCCGATTGCCGCATGGATCATCATTGCATTTTCAAAAGACTTGCGGGTTATCAGCTCAGAAGGTGTTAAAGATTTTTTGACCAGCTCAATTAAATATTTTCCGGACTCTTTTGTCATTTCTGCTAAAGCCGGGCTGGTAGAAGGAATTAGAGCTGCTCCCGGTAGAGCAAGGCCCAGCGCCTCTGCCATCAGCTGCATAGTGGAGGCTGTACCCATAAACTGACAGGCACCACAGCTGGGACAGGCTGAATACTGATACTGTTTAAATTCCTCTTCTGTAATCTCACCCCGCTGCAGTTTGGCAGAATAAGTTCCCACCATCTCCAGAGTCAGCCCATCCGGACCGGGTGCCATTGAACCACCCGGAATATGTACTGCCGGCAGATCAAGACGCATAATTGCCATCAGATGAGCCGGTACAGATTTATCACAGCTGGAAAAAAGAGCAATTCCATCATAAGGTGCTGCCATTGCCTGAATCTCGACCATATTGGCAATCATTTCTCTGGAAACCAGCGAATAATTCATTCCATCATGGCCCTGAGCTATACCATCACAGATATCTGAGGTTGTCATTCTGCTCCCCATTACTTCTCTGTTTTTTAGTTCATCTTTTAATATATTTACATATTTATCTAAATGAAAACTGCCTGGATGACCATTGCCGTAAGTATTGGCAATTACAATCTGCATTTTATCTAAATCTTCGGCTTTCCAGTCCATTCCCATCCTCAGGGCATCAATTTCTGCCCCCTGTTTTCTAATTTCCTGACTTCTAAGCAATAAAATCATCTCCTCATCAATTAAAACAAAGCTGAAATTGAAATTTACTCGCTAATAATTATCTCATCAAATTGGGTATAAACATTACCAGCTGTGGAAAAGCAATTAATAATGCTAATACAGCAAGCAGTGTAAATAAAAATGGCAAAATTGATTTTACCAATTCCTCAAGCGTAATATCTGCAACTCCGGTTGCTACATAAAGTACTGTTCCTACTGGCGGTGTTATTAGACCGATTCCTAAGTTAATTGACATAATTACACCAAAATATACAGGATCAATTCCCACCTGCTGCATAACAGGAAGTAAAATAGGTGCCAGAATTAACATTGCAGGAGTCAGGTCCATAACAAAACCAACTAAAAATAATAATACATTAGTTAATAAAAGAATTCCAATAGTTGAATCAGTAAGACCTGTCAGCATTTCAGCCAGGGTAAAAGGTACTCTGGCTACAGTTAACAGCCAGGCAGTAACCATTGCCATTCCGCATAAGAAAAGAACTATAGCTGTTGTTTTGGCTGTTGCTAGAAAAATATTTGGTAAATCTTTAATTGTTACTTCTTTATAGACTACCAAAGCCAGCACCAGCGCCACAAAAGCTGCCACAGCACCTGCTTCTGTTGCTGTAAAAATTCCACCCAAAATACCGCCAACTACTAAAAAGGGTATTGTTAGAGCAAGAGCTGCTTCTTTAAATGTTTCCCAGAGGCGGCTCAGGGTAAACTCTGCTACCTGTTCTGATTCAACAACATGTCCATAACCATGTTTTTTAGTAGTAAAATAGGTGGTGCCCATTAAAGCAAATCCAACCAAAATACCAGGAATAATACCGGCCATAAAAAGCTGAGCAATGGAGGTATTGGTAATTATTCCGTAAAGAATAAAGGGAATACTCGGAGGGATAATGATCCCAATTACGGCCGAAGAAGCTGTAATTGCTGCAGAATAATCTGCCGGATAATCCTGTTCAATCATCGGCGGGATCAAAAGACCACCAATTGCTGCTGTATCTGCGATTGCAGATCCGGAAATTCCACCAAAGAACATACTGGCCAGAATATTTACATGACCCAGGCCCCCGGTAATATGTCCAACTATTGCATCGGCAAAGTTGACCAGCCTTTTGGCAATACCACCTTGGTTCATTATTTCTCCAACAAACATAAAAAATGGGATAGCAAGCAGAGGAAAACTATTCATCCCTGAAATCATTTTGGATGGCAGAATCATAAACTGCAAATCCATTGCATTCATTATTGCAATATTAGACAATCCCAGGGCAAAAACAACTGGAATTCCTGCCAGTACAAATAAAAATAAAGTTCCTAAAAATAACCAGAGCATTATTCTACACCTCCACTTTCTTTAACTAATTCTATCTTCTCTTTTTTACCTTTAATAAACAGTTTAATATGTTTTATTATCTTAGATAAGTTAATTATCATCATCAGCAGCCCACTAATTGGTACTATAGAATAAACAACAGACATCGGAATATATAGTGCCGGCGAAACATTAGTTGCTGAAGTTGCAACTATATAACCATAATAAGTTATAATAGCTAAAACTGACATAATTAAAATATCAGAAATTATACTAATGATATTTTGAACTCTTGCTGATGGAATTTTGGCAATTACAAAGTTTAAGCCTACATGATCATTACTGCCATAAGCCATGACAGCACCCAAAAAGGAAATCCAGATAAAAATAAAGCGGGAGAGTTCATCAGCCCAGCCCAGAGAACTGTTTAAAACAAAACGGCTAAAAACATTGGTGCCTACTACAACAAACATCAGAATTGTTAATGAAATAAGAATAAATTTATAAAAGCTAAAAAATAAATCAAAAATTTTATTGCCCTTCATATTTCTCGCTCCTTTAAAATCCAAAAAGTAAAGTTTTAATTAACTTTAATATAATTTGCTGATTATTTAAATAAGAGGGGGTCTCCCCCCTCTTATTATTTTTATCTAATTATTCCTGTTCTTCCTGATATTCTTCTACCTGTTCCTGTACATCTTCTACTAAATCTGCTCCTATTTCCTCTTCAAACTCTTCATAAACAGGCTGAACTGCTTCCTGGAATTCTGCTCTCTGTTCTTCAGTTAATTCTGTTACTTCCATTTCTTCTTTTAAATCGTCCAGGTATTCTGCATTCATTTCTCTATTAGTTTCTCTGTTGTGATCTTTAGCTTCTACTGCTGCTTCTTTTACTATTTCCTGATAGTCTTCAGGTAATTTATCATAGAACTGCTTGGAAATCATGAGTACAAAGGGAGAATATACATGACCTGTATCTGTAGCATAATCCTGTACTTCAAAGAAGTTCTGGAGATAAATTGTACCCCAGGGATTTTCCTGACCATCTACAACACCCTGCTGCATGGCTGAGAATAATTCGCCAAATGCCATTGGTGTGGGGTTAGCTCCCATTTCTTCCCAGGCAGCTAAATGCATTGGATTTTCCATAGTTCTAATTTTTAGACCCTCAACATCTTCAGGACTTTCTACAGCCCGTTTACTGTTTGTCAGCTGACGGTATCCATTTTCCCAGTAAGCAAGACCAATAATATCTTCATCTTCTAACTGGTCTAGAAGATCCTGTCCAACAGGTCCATCAAGCACATAATCTGCTGCTTCGTTAGTTGGGAATAAGAAAGGCAGATCAAATACTTTAAATCCATTTACAAAAGAAGCAATTGGAGCAGTGGATGGACATGTCATTTCCTGAGTACCCATCTGTAAAGCTTCCATCATTTCTCTATCATCACCGAGCTGACTTGAATGATAGAGCTCTACTTCAATGTCTCCATCTGTTCTATCTTCAACCAGTTCTTTAAAGAACTCCAGTGACTTATACTGAGCTGATTTATCATTAAGACCAATACCAGCGTTAATAGTGTATTCCTGGGCAAATGAACTAGCAGTGAATGTCAAAACCAATAAAAGAGCAAGTGATAAGGTAATCATTAAATTTTTTCTCAAGATATTTTCCCCCTAATAATTTTAGTTAGTGTTAATTTTTATAAATAATTTCATTATTCAATCCACAGATCAAGTCTCATAAGTTAACCTTGCTTTAAATATTTTAGACTCAGTTACTTACTTTATTTTTGCTATCACCTCCAGCAGAATATTTTTTAGGGCTTATAGGATTATAAACTTGCTCCTGATTTGCTTATTTATCTTGATATATCCATAACCCTGTTGCAGGATTATTGATATAAAAGATCTCTTCTCCATTTACATGATTAAAACCATTTTCTAACTCATCTATTTTATATTTATCAATTGTTTGCTGATAATCTAAATAATTAAAATTTATATTTTCTATTTCTTCCCGGCTCAGTTTGGGCGAAGCCAGTGAAATCTTAAACCTATCTTCTGAAGAACCGTGAATCAGATGGGCTGCTGCCGAAAGGTTTTCCTGCAGATCTTTATTTTGATGTAAATAATTCAAAGTTAATTCTGTACCCCGGTAGCCATACTTGCGCAGCAGTCTGTCTATCTCCTGATCTTCACCAAATTTGTGAATCCCGGGAGCAATAATGATCAGCTCTCCTCCATCAGCCACTGCCATCCTGGTTCGATAAATCGCCTTCCCACCAATCCAGGTACTTTTAAATTTATCTTCTTTTAAAAAGACCACTACTTTTTGAAGCGGTTTTTTTACTTTAATTATATTTTCCTGCTGACTAAGAGCAACTGCTTTTTCGAAACTCTCTCTGCCGCTGCCTGTAAATATGCCCTTGATTTCTGTGAGGCCGGTCTCGCTGTCGCTGATTGGGGAATTAACCGTCATCAGATAAACGAGGGGCAGCCGGTCTAAAAATTCCCGCTGACAGTAATCATACAATTTTCTGACAGGTGAATGGTCCTTACCCATTATTTTTTCCATTCCGGCCAGTGCACCTAAAAAGTGTGATTTATTAATTATCTGGCTGCCGCCACAGCCGACCAATATGTTTTTAGTGTAATTTGCCATTCCCACTACTTCATGCGGAATGACCTGGCCGATAGAGATGATCAGATCATATTTGTCATCAAATAAATGTCTGTTAATTTCTAAAGAAATTGCCTCAGTTAATTCAGCCTCAGAAAATTCTTTCATTTTAGCTGCCGGAATTTCGCCAACTTTAATGGTTTCAGTTCTCCAGTTATGGACCAGAAAATCTTCGACTGGAATTTGACCAAACATTGACTTTAAGGATTCTTTATCCATTGGGTCATGAGTTCCGGAAGCAGGTAAGACTTTTATTTCTTCCATCTGCCCGGCAAGCTTAAAATACAGAGTCTCAGTTAAAGGTCCCAAGGCTGAAGATTTGCGGCTGTAGTCAGGTGGAATTAAAAGCAGCTTTTCCACTCCGGCCGCTTTTATTTCTGCAGCCAGTCTGCCTAAATAGTTTTCAATTTCCTCCTGCTTTAGGTACTGACCCTGGCTGACAATTTCTGATTTTAGATTCTTCATCTTTTTCTCTCCTAATTTTGGATTAGAGAAAACAATTAGCTGTTATAAGACCTACCATTCAGCAACTGTGCCGTCCTGATTACGCCAGACCGGATTCTTCCAGTTATGTGCTTCTTTGGCCTCAGCTCTCACCAGTTCTTCGTCAATTTTGATACCAAGTCCTGGCTGGGCCGGAATTTCGGCATAACCATCCTTATATTTAAAGACTTCTTTGTTGACCAGATAATCCAGCAGGTCATTGCCCTGATTGTAGTGGATCCCCAGACTCTGTTCCTGAATAAAAACATTTGGTGTAACTGCATCAAGCTGCAGACTTGCAGCCAGGTTAATCGGACCCAGTGGAGAATGCGGTGCAACGGCAGTATCATAGGCTTCTGCCGCAGCTGCTATTTTTCTGACTTCTGATATTCCTCCTGCATGTGATAAATCAGGCTGAATGATATCAACTTTATTTAATTCAAAAACCTTTTTGTAATCCCAGCGGCTGTATAATCTCTCACCAAGGGCAATTGGAATGCCAAAGGTGTCCATAGTTTTTAGTGCTTCCAGATTTTCCGAAAGTACCGGCTCCTCAATAAACATCAGTCTAAAGGGTTCCAGCTCCTTAAATAGAATGCGGGCCATTCCTTTGTGAACCCGACCGTGGAAATCGACTGCGATTCCGAAATCCGGACCAAGCTGGTCTCTAATTGCTGCCACCCGGGCCACTGCCTGATCCACTTTTTTATAACTATCTATGTAATGCAGTTCTTCAGTTCCATTCATTTTAACTGCTGTAAAACCGGCATCCTTTTTCTCCTGAGCTGCCTGAGCAACATTATCAGGTCTGTCTCCACCAATCCAGGAGTAAACTCTAACCTTATCTCTGACCTTTCCTCCCAGCAGTTGATAAACCGGCTGTTCCAGGTATTTTCCTTTAATATCCCAGAGTGCCTGGTCAATTCCGGCTATAGCGCTCATTAAAACCGGGCCACCTCTATAAAAAGCTCCGCGGTATAATGTCTGCCAGATATCTTCAATCTCTAACGGGTTTTTCCCGATAAGATAGTCTTCCATTTCTCTGACTGCAGCCCTCACTGTATCAGCCTTACCTTCCACAACCGGCTCTCCCCAGCCGGAAATTCCCTGATCAGTTGATATTTTCAGAAAAAGCCAGCGGGGTGGAAGCTTA
>JBKHFK010000029.1:0-12245 GCA_046540295.1 Halanaerobium sp. | reverse complement strand
TCATGGAAATTGTTTTCCTAAAATAAGTTATTACGTTTTTGAAACTGCTTAGATTAATAATAATTCCTTATTAAATATTAATCGAAAAGTATTGTTGATATTTATCTAAAAATTCGTAATAATTTTTTAATTGACGGAAAACATTTTCCTAAGATAAATTTACAGATAATATATAAGGATAAGGATATAAGACTGTATTTAATTTAATACTTTAAAAAAGGGGGGACATCAATTTTCTCTGATCTTTTTGCAGAGGCAAAAAGATTTATAAGACTATAAGAGTTTATAATTAGTGATCTTAAAGACTAACATATTAAAATTCAATCAAATTCCAAGGAGGAAATTTAATGTTTAACAAAAAAGGTTTAGCTTTAGTATTAATTTTAACTTTTGTTTTATCCTTATCTCTTACTTCAGCCGCAATGGCTCAGGATGAAGAGGTTACACTTCGCTTTTCCTGGTGGGGTTCACAGAGCCGTCACGATAGATATTTAGAAGTTATTGAAATGTTTGAAGAAGAATATCCAAACATTAATATCGAACCGGAATATACTGGCTGGTCTGGATACTTTGATCGTTTAAATACTCAGGCTGCTGGAGATAACTTACCAGATGTTATGCAGTCAGTAAGAAAAATGATGTCCGGATATATTGAAAATGATCAATTATTAGAATTGGATAAATATATTGAGGATGGAACCTTAGATACTGAAAATATTGATGATTCTTATTTAGAGATGGGTAGAGCCTATGATAAGCAGATGGCTTTAGCAACAGGTGTTAACGCTCCAGCTGTATATTATGATAGAGATGATTTTGATGAAGCTGGTGTTGATTATCCAACTGCAGATGATACCTGGGAAGACAGAGCAGAAATGCTTAAAGATCTTCACGAAGAGTTAGGAATTCTGGGTGCTGCAACTCCAACTGCTCAGCAGGATACAGGTGGATTTATTGTTTACTTAAGACAGCATGGTGCTGAATTATTCAGTGAAGATGGTTCAGAACTTGGTTATGATGATGATCAGTTGTTTGTTGATTTTATGAATTATGATCTAGAACTAATCGAATCTGGTGCAGTTCAGGATGCTATGCAGAGACAGGAATCAGCAAATGCGATTGAACAGGATCCAGTTGCAACTGGTGATGCTGCAATGGCTACAAATTACTGGAGTAACCAGTTAGCTGCTATTTCTAATGGTGCAGGCAAACTCTTAGGTGTATCTACTTTCCCTAAAGCTGAGGATCAAAAAGCAGAAGGTAGATATATGAAACCAGCTATGGTTCAGACAATTGCTGCTAATACAGAGCATCCAGAAGAAGCTTTAACATTTGTAAACTATTTGATTAACAATGTTGATGCAGGTAAAGTATTTGGAACTGATTTAGGTGTTCCTACAAATAGTGAAGTAAGAGATACTTTATTAGAAGATGCAGGTGAAGAAGATCAGGCAGTATTTGATTTTATCGATGAAGCTGCTGAAAATTCTGGTGATGTAATTCCATTACAGCCACCTGCATATGAAGAAGTTGTAGAAGCATATGAGGAAGTTTACTGGGAAGTTATTTACGGTCAAATAACTCCAGAAGAAGGCGCAGAAATGTTTAGAGAAGACGCTACTAAGCTTTTAGAAGATTAACTTAGAAAAAGAATACCAGGACAATTTACAGTAAAAATAGTTTGAAATAAAATAAGCTAGCAGTTTGTAACAATTTCAGACTGCTAGCTTAAAAAATGTTTAGTATTAGTATTAAAGGAGGGAATTTTTTGAGTAATAAATTTGATGCCCTGAAAAGTGTGAGAACACTTGATGAGGGAATGAATAAGAAAAAATGGTGGAAAGAAAACTTAGTTGGTTATGCATTTATACTTCCCTGGTTAGTCGGGTTTTTGGCATTTATAGCTTATCCACTATTAAGTTCAGTATATTATTCTTTGACTGAATACAATATTGTTGGAGATCCAAGCTGGATTGGTTTGAAAAACTATATAGAAATTTTTACTGGTGATCGGAAGTTCTGGTTATCACTGCGGGTTACTACTCTTTATGTAATTTTTGCAGTTCCTTTAAGATTAACCTTTGCTCTCGGAATTGCGATGCTTTTTAGAAAAGCAAGACCCTTTACTAATTTTTATCGTGCCGCTTTTTATGTACCTTCTATTTTAGGTGGAGGTGTGGCAATTTCAGTTATCTGGAGACAGCTATTTTCTTCTCAGGGGGCTTTTAATGATATTATGGTTGGTCTGGGCTTTATGAGTGAACGTGTTTCCTGGATTGGACATCCAGATTATGCTCTCTGGACTTTAATTTTACTTGCTGCCTGGCAGTTTGGTTCACCAATGATTATTTTTCTTGCCGGTTTAAAACAGATTCCTAAAGGTTTATATGAGGCAGCAGAAATTGATGGTGCCAGTAAGGTACAGCAGTTTTTTAAAGTTACTTTACCTCTACTAACACCAGTTATATTCTTCAATTTAATCATGCAGATGGTAAAAATGTTTATGATGTTTACTCAGGCAATGGTTATTACAGAAGGTGGACCTTTAAATAGAACTCTGGTTTATGCTTTATATATGTATAACCAGGGTATTAAACATGGTCACTTAGGTTATGGTGCTGCTTTAGCCTGGGTTATTCTGGTGCTTTTGTCAATTGTAACTGTGTTTGTTTTTGCAACTTCAGATAAGTGGGTATATTATGAGTCAGGAGGTAAAAATTAATGAACTTAACTTTTAGTCAAAAAGAAAAACTTAAAAATATAGTCTTTCAAGTTTTTGTGGGAGCTTTAACAATATTAATGCTTTATCCCTTAATGTGGATGGTTTCCGGTGCTTTAAAAACTTCTGGTAATGCACTTACTGCTACTTTAGCCCCTGATGCTTTTCGTATTCAAAACTTTTTTGAGGGCTGGCAGGGATTTGGGGGAGTTTCCTTTACAGTTTTTTTTAGAAATTCATTTTTTATTGCTGGAACTGCTACAGTAGGACAGATTATATTGTCAGCTTTTTCAGCATTTGGTTTCACCAGAACCCAATTTGTTGGTCAAAAATTTTGGTTTTCAATTATGATCGGAACTGTTTTAGTACCTGCCCAGATTTTGCGAGTCCCTCAGTATATAATGTTTAATCAGTGGGGATGGGTTGGCTCATTTTTACCGGTTATTTTACCGCAGATGCTGCCTGCTGCTTTCTTTACATTTTTAATGGTGCAATTTATTCGTGGAATTTTACATGAATTAGATGAAGCGGTTGAAATTGACGGCTGCAGTAAGTTTGGTATTTTTTTCAGAGATATTTGATTGAGGGTGTTTCATTCTCAGGTCTTAAGGGTTAATAAAATCGATAGAAATTTAAATTGAAAATTTGTTATGCATAAAAATTAAATACAGGGAGGTAGATTAAATGTCGGAAGTAGGAATTGCAGTTGTTGGTGTTCGTAATTTTGCCGGAAGCTATCTGCGCAATATTGAAGAACTGGAAGCAGAAGGGAAAATGAAGCTGACTGCTGTTGTAGTAAATGATCAGGTAAATAATGCTGATAAAGTTAGAGAACTAAGACATAAAGGAATTGCAGTTTACAGTTCTTATGAAAATTTATTAAAAGAAGCAAAAGCCTGGGTTGATATTATTGGTTTGCCTGTTTCAATTCCCACTCATGCAGAGATGGCAATTAAGGGTATGAAAGCAGGTTATAATATTCTTTTAGAAAAACCACCTGCACCTACAGTCCAGGAGATTGATGCGATAATCAAAACAGAAAAAGAAACAGGAAGATTTTGTTCAATCGGATTTCAGTTTATACACTCTCACACAATCAGAAAGATTAAACAGTTTATTTTAGAGGGTAAACTTGGTGAAATAAAGGAAATAGCTGCCAAAGGGTTCTGGCCGCGCTTTAAATCATATTATGACCGCAATGACTGGGCCGGGAAAAGTGTGGCAATGGGGCAGCTGGTTTTAGATGGACCAATGCACAATGCCTTTGCCCACTATTTAAATAATATGATCTTTATTGCAGGTCAGGATATGCAGAGTTCAGCCCAGTTAAAAAGAGTGAGAGCTGAGCTGTACAGAGGTCACAGCTATATAGAAGCTGATGATAATTCCTGTCTGGAAGCAGAAACAACTAGAGGCACTAAAATATATTTTTATGTAACTCATATTCCGGAAGAAAAACGAGATCCGGTGATGGAAATTGTTGGTACAAAAGGTAAGATTAGCTGGAAAATGAATGAAGAAACAAAAATTGAACTGAACAATGGTGAGCTTATTGAATTTGATAATGAGGGTTTAGACCCTAAAAAAGAGGTCTTTAGAATTGCAGCAGATAAGCACCTATCATTAATTGAAGATTTATACTGTACTCCTGAAAATACCAGGAACTTTGTAGTAGCAATTAATGGGGCTTATGACTCTGCTCAGAAAATACAGGCTATTCCACAGGACTTAGTAGAAGAATTTACTAATGATAATGATGAATATCAGACAGTATTACCTGGAATAGATAAGCTGATTGACCGGGCTTTTGCAGAAAGAAAATTATTATCTGAATTAGATATTGACTGGGCAGTTAAAACCGAATGGGTTAATGTAGAGAACTATCCTGGTTTTAATCCGTTTAATTAAGAAGGGATTTGATTAAATGAAAGATCAAAAATTTAATTATAGTTCTCTAAAAGAGCTGCGGGCAGATCTGTCTAAGCTTGAATTTGAACTGCCCTTAACAGAGAACACAGATATATTAAAAGAAACAATAAAATTAAATAATTTAAGTATTCCAAACCGGATTGCTATTCATCCAATGGAGGGTGCAGATGCCAATGCTGACGGTACTCCTTCAGATTTAACTAAAAGAAGATACAGGCGTTTTGCCGGTGGAGGCGCAGGACTGATCTGGCTGGAAGCGATAGCGGTAGATAAAGCAGGTCGAGCCAATAAAAGCCAGCTTTATTTAAAAGAAGAGAATCTGAGTCAATTTAAAAATTTGATAAAGTTAATTGAAAACGAATCAGAAGTTGATCCATATCTGGTAGCTCAGCTGACTCATTCCGGTCGTTTTGGAGATAACCACATAATAGCCTTTAGAGATCAAAAACTTGATCCAGTCTCAATACCAGAAAACGATTTTCATATAATTACCGATCAGGAACTGGATCAGCTGCAGTTTGACTACTTAAAGGCAGCAGAATTAGCTGCTGAAGCAGGCTTTGATGCAGTTGATATTAAAAGCTGTCACCGCTATCTGATTTCATCACTGCTGGCTGCCTTTAATAGAAAAGGTAAATATGGTGGTAGTTACGAAAACAGAACTCGTTTTTTAAAAGAAACAATCAAAAAAGTAAAAGATAAGCTAGAAATAGATATTACAGTCCGTTTAAATATTTATGACGCAATTCCAGGCGGCTGGGGAAGCGATCAGAATGGAGAGGCTGACCTAGCTGAACCGGCAAGATTGCTCAAAGAGCTGGAAGAACTGGGAGTAAAAATGATTAATGTTACTGCCAGCACACCTTACTTAAAGCCCCATGTTAACCGCCCCTATGATCTGGGAGGATATAAATCTCCAGAACATCCACTGCTGGGAGTGCAGCGGCTGTTTGAACTGACTAAATTCACCAGAGATAATTTAGATCAGACTCTGGTAATTGGAACAGGCTTTAGCTGGCTGCGGCAGTTTGGAGCTAATGCAGCAGCAGGAATGGTTGAAGCAGGCTGGACAGATTTAGCCGGTTTTGGCCGTCAGGCCTTTGCCTATCCTAATTTTGCTAATGATATTTTAAAAACTGGAAAAATGGATAAAAACAAAGTTTGTATCAGCTGCAGTAAATGTGCAGAACTTAAAGCAGCTAAAAAGAAAGCAGGTTGTGTGATTCGAGATCAGGAAATTTATCTGCCGATTTATAAAAAATTACAGCAGGAAAAAGAATCTAATAATCTTTCTTCTGTTAGCAATTAATTTTTAATATAAACTAATAAATTAACTAATTATTGCATAAAATAACAAGTTACTTTATTGTTATTACAGTATATTTTTAGTATGATGAATTAAAGGGTAAAATAGAATTTTTATATCTTTTATGAACTTTGAAGGGGGCAAATAATGTCTGAAAATAATTTACCGATGCTTGACCGTGAATACTTAGAATCAGAGCTGCTGGGAACAGAACTGGCAGATTTTTCGGCTGAAATCCTTGACTATCCAGAAAAAGTTGTACAGATTGGTGAAGGTAACTTTTTAAGAGCCTTTGTTGACTGGATGTTTCACACTATGAACAAAAAAGGAATCTTTAAAGGGAGAACAGTTGTAGTTCAGCCAATTAGAGAGGGTAGAATTTCTAATTTAAATGAGCAGGATGGTTTATATACTCTTTATTTAAGAGGAATAGAAAATGGTAAAGAGGTTAATAAAAAAGAAATTATGACAGCTATTTCCCGAGGAATTGAATCATATACTCAGTGGGAGCAGTTTTTAAAGCTGTCTGAAAATCCGGAAATAGAATTTGTAGTTTCCAATACTACAGAAGCTGGTATAGCCTATAATGAGGATGACAATTTAACTGATACTCCTCCAGAATCATATCCAGGCAAATTAACAGCTTATTTATATCACCGCTATCAGACTTTTAATGGAGCTCGGGATAAAGGGATGATAATCATTCCAGTTGAATTAATTGACCGCAATGGAGATAATTTAAAGAAGATTGTACTTAAGCTGGCTGCAGACTGGGAATTAGAGCCGGGATTTGCAGAGTGGATCAAAGAGTCAAATCATTTTTTAAATACACTGGTTGATCGAATTGTAACAGGTTATCCCTTTAATGAAATTGATGAACTGGAAGCTGAACTTGGCTACCATGATCAGAATCTGGATACAGGCGAAATTTTTCACCTCTGGGTAATTGAGGGAGATAAAAGCTTAAAAGAAAAACTGCCCTTCCAGAAAGCAGGTTTAAATGTAAAGTGGGTTGATGATTTAACTCCTTACCGGACAACAAAGGTTAGGATCTTAAATGGGGCCCATACTTCTACAGTTCCTGTATCTTATCTGGCCGGTATTGATCTGGTTAGAGATGCAGTTAATGATGATCTGGTCGGTGAATTTATAAAACAGGCAGTTTTTGAAGATATTATTCCTACTCTGGATGCAGATGAAGAAGAATTAGAAGATTTTGCCTCGAAAATTTTTGAACGCTTTAAAAATCCATATATTGACCACAAGTGGCTTGATATTTCCTTAAATTCAACCTCTAAATTTAAAACCAGAGTTCTGCCTTCACTGGTTCAGTATATTGAAAAATATGATAAAGTACCTCAGCGTCTGAGTTTTGCTCTGGCGTCTTTAATTCATTTTTATCATGGAACAGAATTAGAAGAGGGAAAACTTGCAGCTTACCGTAATGGTGAGAAGTATTTAATTCGTGATGATCAGGATGCTCTTCAATATTTTGCTGATCTCTGGAGTGGATATGAAGCTGAAGATATTGATTTAGCCGAATTAGGAGCAGAGGTGCTGGCCAATAAAAATTTCTGGGACAGAGATTTAAATCAACTTCCAGGTTTAACTGATTCCTTAGTTTCTAAGCTAAAAATGATTGAAAAAGAAGGAATGCAGAAGAGTTTAGAGAACTTAATTAAATAGATAAAGCAGTTAATATCCTCACTAAAATGTGAGGATATTCTGGCTGGGTATTCTTTGTCAATTTTAAGGAGGTAATATTATGTCCTGGAAAGATTTTGCTGAAGAACTGGTGGGTACTTCCAAAGAGGCAGTTAAAAAAGTTGCTGAATATGCTGAAGATTATCGTATTTATCCGCGTTCAATTATTAAAGAAGGAAAATCATTTTATTTTCTGGCTAAAATTGATCAGAAAAAGAAACTGGTGATTTTAAACAAATCTAAGAATTTCGAACTTTTTCAGGGTAAGACAGAAGAACTGGCAGGATTTAAGGCAAAAGTTGCTCCCTTAAGTCATTATAATGCCGAGATACTGCGGGATACTTTTCCATTTACAGCTCCCAGAGCTTTGGGAAACAAGACAGCAAGTATTGGCCTTGGTGATCGGCTGGGAATTGCAACTCCCGGACACATTGAAGCTGTTAAAGAAAGTGAGGCCCTGCCTGTATTTGCACAGCAGTCAGTGAGAGAACTCAATTTAACCGGCAGAAGCTTTAAATCAGTACTTGATGATGTCAGCTGGGCTGTTTTTCAGGAAGGTTATCAGGATGGCTTTGCAGCTGATGCTGATCACCTAAAAGAAAAGCCGGATATAAAAGAGGCTTTAGAACTTGGTTATACAATGCTGACCTTAGACTGTACAGACTACATTAATGATCATCTAAATCAGATGTCTGCAGCTGAAATAGAAAGTTCCTATCAGGAAGTTCCTAACTATTTAAGAGAGGGTCTTGAAGATCAGTATTTGAACAAAACATTTGTTTTAAGCTCCGGCTATCACCTGGAATATAATCAGGATAATTTTAAGAAAATAGTTTTAATTTATTATAAAATGCTTGATTTTGCTAAGGAGATTCAGCATTTACTTAAGAAATCAGAGAGAGATGTAGATTTTGAAATTTCAATTGATGAGACTTCAACTCCTACAACTCCGGAAGCACACTTTTTTGTAGCAAATGAACTGAAGAGAAACAATATTCAGGTTAATTCTCTGGCTCCGCGTTTTGTTGGAGAATTTCAAAAGGGTATTGATTATATCGGAGATTTAGATCAGTTTGAAAAGGAATTTAAAATTCATGCTGATATTGCTGACCGTTTTGGCTATAAGTTAAGCATCCATTCCGGCAGTGATAAATTTAGTGTTTTCCCAATTATCGGCCGCCATACTCAGGGGAGAGTCCATGTTAAAACAGCCGGAACCAACTGGCTGGAAGCAATTAGAGTGGTTGCGGAGAATGATCCATCTTTATACAGGGATATTCATGCTTATGCCCTGGAAAAGTTTGAGGAGGCAAAAGAGTTTTATCATGTAACAACAGATCTTTCCAAATTACCTGAGCTTGCACAGCTAAGTGATCAGGAGCTGGGGGAACTACTGGAGATTGATGAAGTAAGACAGCTGCTGCACATTACCTATGGCTTTATCCTGCAGGATAAAAAAGATGGACGCTATCTTTTTAGAGACAGACTTTATAAATTCTGGGATGAACATGATAAAGAATACCGCCGAGCTTTAGAGAGACATATTGGCAAACATTTAAATAAACTCGGATTTTATAAAAATTAGTTTAAAGTTAAAGACAATAATAGGAGGAATAAAATGGCTTTTTTAGATGAAAATTATTTACTTGAAGGTGAAACAGCTAAAAAATTATACAGTGAAATTGAAAATTTACCTATTTTAGATGCTCATAACCACGGTGATGTTCCTGAAATATTAGCCAATGAAGGCTGGAATGATATCTGGGAAGTTGAAGCTGAAACAGACCATTATGTCTGGGAAATGATGCGCAAGCGAGGTGTACCGGAAGAAAAGATTACCGGCAATGCTTCCAATAAGGAAAAGTGGCTGGCTTTAGCTGAAATTTTTCCAGAAATTGCAGGTAATCCAACTTATGAGTGGATTCATTTAGATCTTAAACGCCGGTTTGGAATTGAAGAACCAATCTCTGAGCACACTGCTGAGATGATCTGGAATAAAACTAAAAATATGCTGGCTAAAGAAGAAATGAGTCCACAAAATCTGCTAAAAGAAATGAATGTTGAAATTATGTGTACAACTGATGAGCCATATTCTCGTCTGGAAAATCATAAAAAGGCAAAAGAAGAGGTTGAAGGGATTAAAATTCTTCCTACCTGGCGTCCTGATAAAATCATGAATATTGAGCATTCTAAATGGAATGAATATGTGGAAAAATTAGGAGAGGCTTATGAGCAGGATATTAGTGATTTAGATGGACTATTAACTGCCCTTAAAAAATCTCACGATTATTTTGATGAAATGGGCTGTGTGGCAAGTGATCATGGTATAGTTGAGCCGATTTCATATCAGGTTGAAAAGTCAAAAGCTGCTGCAATCTATCAGAAGGCAGTTAATGGTGAAAAATTAACTGAAACAGAAATTAGAGATTTTAAAGCATTTAGTCTGGTTGAATTTGGCAAATTAAATAGTGCCAGCGGCTGGGTAACACAGCTGCATATTGGAGCAGTTAGAGATTATAGAGACAGTCTTTATGAGAATTTGGGACCTGATACAGGTGGCGATATTTCGACAAATGAAATTGAGATTGCTGAAAATCTAAAGTATTTTGTCAATGAGTTTGATTCTAAAATGGATATTGTGCTCTATACCATGGAGCAGACTCACTGGTTTACAACATCAACTATTTCCAGAGCCTTCCCTAATGTTTCTTTAGGAGCTCCCTGGTGGTTGAATGATAATCCATTTGGAATGGAAAAACACCTGCAGCAGGTTACAAATGTTGATCTTTTTTATAACCTGGCAGGCATGGTAACTGACTCCAGAAAGCTGATGTCCTATTCTTCTCGGACAGAAATGTTTAGAAGAACTCTGGCCAATGTTGTTGGGCGCCAGGTTGACCGCGGCCGTATGCCCTACAGTGTAGCTGCAGATTTAGTGGCACATGTTAGTTATTATGGGCCAAAGAAATTATTCTTTAAAAATGTCAAATAAATGATAAAATAATCAAATATAAATTTAAATAGCCTGGGATATCTTTATTCCGGGCTATTTTAGAATATAAGGAGGTTCTTATGGGAGCCAGAGTTTTATTAATTAATGAAAATGATAATATAGTGATCGCTGTTGAAGAAATAGCTGCTGGAGAAATAATTGAAGTTAGAGATGAAAAACTAAAGGTTTTAAGTGATATTCCTGTCGGTCATAAAGTGGCTTTAAAAGATTTTGCTGCTGGAGACAGGGTGATTCGTTATGGTTTTCCAATTGGTAAGGCGGCTGAGGAAATTAAAAAAGGGGAATGGGTTCATACCCATAATTTAAAAACAGCTCTCTCAGGAAAACTGGATTATGAATATCAGCCGGAGCTGCCTGAAGTAGAAGAACCGGCTGAAATACCGAATTTTATGGGCTACAGACGTGAA
The DNA here is from genome assembly GCA_046540295.1 of Halanaerobium sp. Lineage (GTDB taxonomy): Bacteria > Bacillota > Halanaerobiia > Halanaerobiales > Halanaerobiaceae > Halanaerobium. The sequence continues at coordinate 1,167 of JBKHFK010000029.1, read as the reverse complement.
AATGGAAAAGTCGGAATCCGCAATGATGTCTGGATTATCAATACTGTTGGCTGTATTAATAAGGTAGTTGAAAAAATGGCTTTAAAAGCAGAGATGAAATATGAAAAATTGATTGAAGATGAAGTTATTGACAGCATTCATGCTTTTCCACATCCTTATGGCTGTTCTCAGCTTGGTGATGACTTAGAGATGACTCAGAAGGCTTTAGCAGGCATGGTTAATCACCCCAATGCAGCTGCAGTAATGGTGGTTGGTCTGGGCTGTGAAAATAATTTAATTGAAGATTTTAAAGAATATATCGGAGATTATAATTCGGATAGAGTTAAATTCATTAACCTTCAGGATGTAGAGGATGATCAAAAGGCTGCAGAAACAATTTTAGATAATCTGGTTGATTATGCTAAAAATTTTGAACAGGAAGAAATTCCAGTTTCAGAACTAAAGATTGGTTTAAAATGTGGTGGTTCAGATGGATTTTCCGGAGTAACTGCCAACCCCTTACTCGGCCGAATTTCTGATAAACTGGGTGCCTTTGGTGGAACCAGTATTTTAACTGAGGTGCCGGAGATGTTTGGAGCCGAGACTATTTTGATGAACAGAGCTAAAGACGAGGAAACTTTTGAAAAAGTAGTCGAGCTGATCAACGGGTTTAAGGATTATTTCCTTTCTCATGAACAGGAAATTTATGAAAACCCTTCTCCCGGGAATAAAGAAGGGGGAATTACAACTTTAGAAGAAAAATCATTAGGCTGTACTCAAAAAGGTGGGACTGGAATTGTCAATGATGTCTTTTTCTATGGTGACGAAGTTACCGGTAATGGTTTAAACCTTTTAGAAAGTCCGGGTAATGATCTGGTGGCAACTTCAGCGCTTGCAATCTCTGGAGCACATATGGTTTTATTTACAACCGGTAGAGGAACTCCCTTTGGTGGCCCGGTGCCAACTGTTAAGGTTTCTACCAATAACAGATTATATAATCAAAAACGGAACTGGATTGATTTTAATGCTGGAGAATTACTGGAAGGTAGAGATATGGACTCTTTAGCTGCTGAGTTTTTTGATTATTTAATTGATCTTGCTTCTAAAAAAACAAAGACTAAAAATGAGATTAATGATTACCGAGAAATTGCAATTTTTAAAGATGGAGTTACACTTTAATTATTCTGT